>JAKOSX010000022.1 GCA_029776595.1 Bacillota bacterium
AATAACGGGCAAAGCGGTTGAAGGCCAGTTGGAAGCGGGCCTTATGACCATTACCGGCCCTGTCCATGGGGTGAATCAAGATACCGTCATCAAAGCCGGCCGATTGACGGCCGAGCGCCGGAAAGAAGTCTTTTATCTTCAGGACAATCCCGTCGTCATCCGGGGAAAGAATGAGTTATCAGCTGCGGAAATCACTTATGATTTGAAAACGAAAAAAGTGTCCGCCAAAGGAATACTAAAAACAAAAGTGATTGAATGAATTTGATAGGAGAATAGTCATGATTGTTGTCCGGGGATTGGTCAAAGAATACGGTGGACGACGCGTGGTCAAAGGCGTTGACTTGGAAGTACATCCGGGAGAGGTTGTCGGTTTGCTGGGCCCGAACGGAGCAGGCAAAACTACAACCTTTTATATGATTGTCGGTTTGGAACGGTGTAATGCCGGATCCATTCACATTAACGGTCATGATGTGACGTCCTTGCCCATGCATCACCGTTCGAAATACGGCGTCAGTTATTTGGCACAGGAACCGTCGATTTTCCGCAAATTAACCGTTGAGGATAACATTCGGGCGATCTTGGAATTGACATCTCTTACCCGGGCGGAACAAAAACGTCGTACCGATGAATTGTTGGAGGAATTTCACCTGACCCATTTGCGAAAAAGCTTGGGATATATGTTGTCCGGCGGGGAACGCCGACGGGTTGAGATCGCCAGGGCGCTGGCTGTTTCTCCGAGTTTTATTTTGTTGGACGAACCCTTTACCGGGATCGATCCGATTGCTATCGCGGATATTCAGGAGATTATCCGACAGCTTCGGGACAAAGGGATGGGGATTTTAATTACTGACCACAGTGTCCGGGAAACCTTGGCAATTACTGACCGGGCTTATATTATGTATTCCGGGGAAATATTGGTTTCCGGCAGTTCCAAAGAGATTGCCAACGATGAGAATGCCCGCCGTTTTTATCTGGGCGAAAGTTTTGTCATGTAGGTATCCGTACGAAGCATCCGGTCGGGAGGTCTTTTATTGAAGATTCTGACTAAATATATTCTCAAAGAGATTATGGGCCCTTTGTTTTTCGCGTTATTCGCATTTACCAGCATGTTCTCTGGTGTTACTTTTTTAAGTATTTTGAAACATGCTGAAAGATACCATTTGTCTTTTTGGTATGTTTTGCAGATGCTGTTTGCGCGGATGCCGGAGTATATCGTCCAGGCGGCGCCGATTGCCGTTTTAATGGCCACGCTGCTGGGCCTTGGTAAATTAACCAGCCATAGTGAGACCATTGCTATGCGGGCTGGAGGGCTGAACTATTTTCGGCTGGTGTTACCGGTGATCATTATCGGGACCATAGTCAGTGTTGGCGGGGTGTTGATGAATCAATATCTGGTGCCTTTGGGGCTGAAAGCATATTACAATGTGAAAAGCGAAGCCAGCAAGGCCGAAAAATCGGTGGTCCTTTACAATTTCAGCAAAGATTTTTACGATGCCGAGACCGGGAAGATCGATAAAAGGATCTATGCAGCCCGTTTTGATTCCAGGACTCAGGAGTTGCACCAGGTCACCATCGAAGAATTTGAAGATGAAAAGTTGATCCGGGTTATTACCACGGAAACGATGGCCTGGAACGGGCAGGGATGGTTTTTCCGGGATGGGTTGATTTATCAACTCGGGGAGGAAAATTTTTATCCGATTACGGTTAATAAAGGGTTCGTTAAGTACGATCTTAATATTACCCCGAAAGAGATCGATGAAGATACCGACGACGCGGATCGAAAAAGCATTACCGAGTTGAAGGAATATATCGATAAATATTTCCCCAAGGGCTCGGAACGTCAGCGTTTGTTGGTTGATTACCATCTCAAGTTCGCTGTGCCTTTTGCCGGCTTGGTATTGGCATGGCTGGGCGCGCCTCTCGCGCTGCGGCCGCAACGTCGTTCCAATGCGGCCGGCTTTGGGCTGTGCATTGTATTTATTTTGCTGTGGTATTCCTTTATGGGGATTGGTTCTTATATGGCCCGGGCGGGGATAATACCGCCTGTGGTCGGTGCCTGGCTTCCGAATATCTTATTATCCTGTTATGGGATCTACCTATCTGTGAACGTTAAGAGCTAGGAGTGGAGTCATTGTTTGGCTTTTTCATCATTATTCTTATCATCGTATTTGGCGGCGGTTTGGCGTTATTGGGCGACCGGGTGGGAATGAAAGTCGGCAAAAAACGCCTGACTCTTTTTGGACTGCGGCCGAAATATACTTCCATGATTATTACCGTTCTGACCGGATTTTTCATTGCCGGCCTGACGCTTTTGATCTTAACGCTGATGTCGGAATATGTCCGAACCGCCATCTTTGAATTGCGAAATATTCAAATCAGCCTGAAAACCACCACCCAGAAAGTAAATCTTCTCACCAAACAAATGGTGAAGAAGGAGGAAGAATACAACGGATTATCGGAAAAACATTCTCAATTGCAGGTCCAAAAAGAGCAAATCGAAGAACAATTGGAAAAGGTCCGGACTGAGCAGCAGAAAGTTGCCAAGGAATTGGAAATGAAGCTGAAAGAATTGGCGGCAAAAGAAAAAGAATTACAGGCCAAACGGGAAGAAGTGAAGGTCAATCAGGAAAGGGTGGCCAATCTTTCCCGTATCCGGATCGATTTGACCAACGATATTATTAATAAAGAAGCGGAAATCAGCCGGTATACCCAACAGATTGAAAACCTGGAAAACCGCTTGATGCAGTTGAGCGACTTAAGCGATAAGAATCAAACGCTGATCAGTAAACCCATGCTGTTTTTGGTGGGCGAGATCTTAACGGCGAAAGTGGTGGAACCCGGGATACCAGCCGATAAAGTCTTTGAGACCGTCATTGAACCGATGTTAAACGAGGCTAACAAGATCGCCATCAATCGCGGAGCCCGGATTCCCGGGAAAGCCGATTATGCCTTGCGGGTTACACCGCAGAGAGTGGCCGAAGTCTGTGCCCAATTGTCGGAGTTGAAAGATAAAGCGTTGGTCCGGGTGGTGGTCGAGAATAATTCGGTTGCTGAAGAACCGGTCACTGCGACCATCGAGGTTTATCCCAACGAAATTGTTTTCAAAAACGGCGATGTCATCGCTGAAACGCAGGTTGTGGGGAAAACCCCGGAATCCACCATTCGGGATCATATTTTGAGTTTGTTGATTTTAGCCAATCATAAGGCTATCGAACGTGGCGTTGACAGTGAAGATTTAAAAGATTTGTTATCCGTTTCCGAAATGGTTAAATTAATCAACGAGATTAAAGCCGATCCTGAGGCGACCTTCAAAATCCAGCTGGTTGCTGACGGGGATATTTATCGGATTAATCAATTTAAAGTGAAGCTTAATTTGAAGAAAATGTAGGAGTGACGCGGTTGACGAACATTTTGGCCGTCGATCCGGGACATCAAAAATGCGGTGTAGCCGTGGTGAATGAAGAGGGAACGTCTCTCGTCCAAAAGGTTATCGCCTTTGAAGAGCTCCGGGCCACGGTGGAACAGTTCATCGCGGAATATGCCGTCGAATGTATTGTGTTGGGAGATAGGACCCATAGCAAAGTATATAAGAAAATTTTAAGGGAGTTTCAGTTGCCCATCGAAATGGTGAATGAGGATCGGTCCAGCATTGAAGGACGCATGCGGTATTTGCGTGAAAACTCGAAAGGGTTGAAACGCCTGCTTCCGTTGGGGCTGCGGACCCCGGACCGGCCTTACGATGATTACGTGGCGGTCATTTTAGCCGAACGGTATTTGGCAAAACGCAGGAAATAAGGAGTGCAACATCCGGGAAAGGAGGGTTTTAGCATGCGAAAACTGTGGCTGCGACGGGCACTGTTACTTGGAATTGTTTGTCTGTTGTTTGCCGGTTTTTGTATGGCCCAGAACTCAGAGGTTCTTTTCCAGGAACCCTGGGTTTACCGTGAGTTGGCAGTCCTTTATAAATCAGGTTTTTTGGACAATTATCCCTACGAATGGGTGCAAGCGGGAAATTATCTTTCCCGTTTTGAAATTGCATATTACATAAAAAAAACCATCACTCTTAAGCTCCAAGACGAACAAGGGAATTTAACCGAGCCTTCGGTTGAGACGGCCTTGCAGCGGTTGGTATCCGAGTTTCGGCCGGAGCTTGAGGCGTTGGGAATCAAAATCACCGATATCAACAAAATCAGCCCCAATGTGGCAGTGGCTGATATTGATGAAGAATATCAGGATTTAGATTTGCTGTTCAGGGATCGAAAAGGGGTATCGAAAAAGGCGCCAATAGAACCCTTTTATTACTTTGGAGAGTATTTACAGTCATGGCAGCGAAAGTCCTTTGTGTTTCTCCCGGACTCCTTTATTAATCCACAGGATATGATGTTATTGGAAGGGTCAGTCAGCAATTTGAATCTGCTGTCTTCCAATCAACTCGGAGAAGAACAATCGTTTTTGGTGATTCGCGGCGAGCTTCCGGTATCCGTTGAACAACGGATTAAAGGGTATTATCTGTTTCCGGTGGAAGAGAGTGCCGCAAATTCGCTAACCCAAAGGGACGATGTCGTGCTCAGTCTGTTGGATGAAGTGAACCAAATTCAACATATCGAACATTTGTGGCGTTTGGACGGGATGCTGCCGCTAAGCGGATATACCCGAAAAGAGACCAATTTACAGTCCAGGACGTTAATGGGAAATATTAAGCAAGGGCTCAAAGTGGGCGGGCTTTTGCTGTATTCACAGACACCGACCACGACCAGTTTTGAAACCATCGATTTCGGGTTGCCTTTTTATACTCTTCCTCATGCCCATCCTTCCGGCGCGGTGGATTTGGACTGGATTACCAACAGCAATTTGGAAACGTTGCAAATCAATATTCACGGTTCCAAGGCCATCACTTCCCAAACGTCGATATACGGCGGGATTGACTTGATTTACCGGGAATCCGGGGACAGGGCTTTGTTTGAAAGTCTTACGCCGTCGGATACCAAAGCCAGCGCCGGAATCAGCCATCAGATGAATGGGTATTGGACGCTGTTGACTTATCAATCGTTCGTCAATTCCCGAGTGAACTCCGGGGTGATCAGTACGACCTCCATTGGATTGGAATATGATAAGTGGGTTACATTTTGGCTGGCTTATCAATTATTGGATTTTGACGATCCGGTGGTAACAGGTGCTTTAACTTTTCGTTTTTAAAGAGGGGGACAAATGAGCAAGGTAAGCAGGAAAACGCTGATTGGGTTGTTTGGACTCTTGTTGGTGGCGGCGATGAGCCTTGCTGAAACTTCAGCCCAAAATCCATTGGAATGGCTTAACCGCCTGGAGACGGAAACCTACGGTAAAACCGTTCAAGGTGGGCTTTTTGAGTGGTTGAACCGTCTGGAGCAAACGTTGATCGGTAAAAACCGCGACGAAAACCTGGTGGAGCGCCTGGCTTATCTTGACCGCTTGTTATATGTGAACCAGCCTCATGATATCTCACTGATTTACAAAGTCCAGGCGCTGGAATGGCTGATTTACAAAGCAGCCGGTTCCGGGGCGCTGGCGGACAGAACCGGCAATATCGAAATGACCTTATTTCAACGGAAGTTTAGCGGCCCATTAAATCAACGGCTGGAGAAATTGATCAGTCAAATTTTTCCCGACGGAGTTGTGAAAGGGGCATGGGTTACCATACCGGAAGGCCTGCAGGTTAAAGTGAAAATGATTGACACGATTCATTCGGCCACCAATAAGGTGGGTGATGAATTTCGTTATGAAGTCGTCGAAACGGTTTATCAAGGCCGGCAGGTAATTTTCCCGAGGGGGATGACCAGCCGGGGCGTATTGAAAACCGTTAAACGCCCTGGCAAAATGGGAAACGATGCCCGTTTAACGTTGGATTTTCGGGAAATACGGGCATTGGACGGGACTCCGGTTAAAGTGGGTTATAGTTTAAAAGCCAAGGACAATGAACATTCCCGAAGCTGGGTCGTCGGCGCAAGCACTGCGGGAATGCTGGCATTTGGGCCGGAAGGCATTTTAATCGGTTTGGCGGTCAAAGGAAAGGAGAAGGAGATTCCGACGGAAACCGAGTTTTATTTGGAGGTTACGGAGTCGGTTCGGGTATTTACGTTATTAGAATAACCGGAGGTTGATGATAATTAAACTGTTAAATATGAAAGTGATGGTTCTGGTTTCGATATTGACATTCGTAGCCGGAATTTCAGCAGTTGCGGCTGACGAAGGCGGTGTTTCCGAGCGGGTGATCATTACCGGGGAAAAGATTCACATCGAAGCGGATCAACTAACTTTTGATACGGAGACCGGAGTCGTTGAAGCCACCGGGTCAGTGAAGGTAACCATTGATGATATGGTTTATTATACCGAATCCATCACCTATGATATGCAAAAAGCTTCCGGAGTAATGACCTCTTTTAACGGGACCGTTTATTCGGAACGCAATGTCAAGTTATCCGGAGCGTCAGTGGCGCTTTCCGAAGATATCACCACCATATCGGAGGTCAATTTAACCCGATGCGAACTTGATAATCCTCATTATCAATTTTCTGCAAAGGAAGTGACGATTGCAGGGAAGAAGATTCGCCTGGAACGGGTTGTTTTAAGAATAAAAGGGGTCCCCGTTTTTTATTTGCCGCGTTTAATAATGGATCTGGAACGCAAGATGCCGGATGTCCGTATTGGTTACAGCAATGATGACGGATTGAAATATGCCTTTGACTATTTCGCCGAACTTACCGCCCATTCAAATTTCCTCTTCAGCGGCGATTTGTCGGTGAACGGCGAGTCGGTTTTGGGCTTCGGGCTGGAATCAACTTATCAGGGATTACAGAATCGGTTGGAATTTCAATATAGTTCGGATACAGAATGGGCTTTCAAAGATGAGTTTGCCTTTGAAGATAGCCATTGGCTGATTGCGGCTGATGTATTCCATGACTTTTCTTCGGGAGGGGAAACACAGTACGGCGCGAAAGCAACCCGGAAATATTGGGAGACTTCATGGGGATCATGGCAGATAAGCGTTTTGGCCAGGGAAGCCACTGAGACGGAAGGATCTCAGAAATATGGCGGATTTTACACAGGTTGGCAGGTGGACTATAAACCCCATCCCAATGTGGTTTTAAGCTCTTTGCGCATTGACTCCCATAGTTCCCGGGATTATGGCGATTTGCTGGAGGATTACGATCTGGGAGATAACTGGCTGTATAATCTGGATGTACCGGTGGGAGACGGATATGTGATAGGAGTAAGTGGCGTATATAACAGCGATGATGCCGGTTGGATCCATCAAATTTTTTCGGTTTCCAAGGAGTCTTGCTGTTTTAAGACCGAAATCAGTTATGATCATGCCGAAGATTCTCTGGAATTGTCCTTTAGGGTAAAATTTTAGGGAAGGCGGTGACCTCAATGGACTTGTTGGGCTTTATTGACCATATCACCATTATTTCGGCTTTATTCTTCATTTTCGGTTTAGTATTGATCGTGGTGGAAATGTTTTATCCCGGTTTTGGAGCTCCCGGAACCATCGGCGTTATTTTGTTGTTTTTCGCCGTATCGATGACTGCAAAGACAGTGCTTGAAGCCTTGGTGCTTGTAGGGATTATCTTAGTTATTTTGGGCATTGTCTTAAAAATGGTTCTTCAGTCAGCCAAAGAAGGACGGCTGGCCAAAACGTTGGTATTGTCGGAATCCCTTCGCAAAGAATCGGGCTTCAGCGGGACTGAGGACCTCCGGGAGTATCTGGGGGAAGAAGGGATCGCCCTGACGCCTTTGCGGCCTGCCGGTATAGCGGAAATCAACGGGGCCAAATTGGATGTGGTCTCTGAAGGAGAATTTATTGAGAAAGGCCGGAAGGTAACTGTCATCAAAACCGAAGGCCGCCGGGTCGTTGTCCGGGAAATTCGGGAATGAAAGGAGAATTTCCATGCCGTTTGACTTTTTCAGCGTCTTCTTCGTTATTATATTATTCTTCGTCGTTTCGTCGGTTTTTTTAAGCTTTTTCCCCATTGGGCTATGGATCGCGGCTTTTGCCGCCGGAGTTCATATCGGTATTTTTAATCTGGTTGGGATGCGGCTGCGGCGGGTCATTCCGGCGAAGATAGTCAATCCAATGATTAAAGCCGTAAAGGCCGGGTTGGAGGTGTCCACCAATAAACTGGAGGCCCACTATTTGGCTGGAGGAAATGTGGATCGGGTGGTCAATGCGCTCATTGCCGCCCAACGGGCGAATATTCCGTTGGAATTTGAACGGGCGGCTGCCATTGATTTGGCAGGCCGCGATGTGCTTCAGGCCGTACAAATGAGCGTAAATCCTCGGGTAATTGAGACTCCGTTGGTGGCGGCTATCGCCAAGGACGGTATTGAGCTTAAGGTAAGAGCTCGGGTGACGGTGCGGGCCAATATTGACCGTTTGGTGGGCGGTGCCGGGGAAGAAACGATAATCGCCCGGGTCGGGGAAGGAATCGTCACGACCGTTGGTTCCAGCGAAAATCATAAACAGGTTTTGGAGAATCCCGATGCCATTTCCAGGACGGTATTGCAGAAGGGATTGGATGCAGGGACTGCGTTTGAAATTCTCTCCATCGACATCGCCGATATTGATGTTGGACGGAATATCGGCGCCCAACTGCAAATGGATCAGGCGGAAGCCGACAAACGGATTGCCCAGGCGAAGGCGGAGGAACGTCGGGCGATGGCCGTGGCCAGGGAGCAGGAGATGAAGGCGGCTGTCAAGGAAATGCGGGCGAAAGTGGTTGAGGCGGAAGCGGAAGTCCCCAAAGCGATGGCCGAGGCCTTCCTCCGGGGAAAAGTGGAATAATCGTTATTCGTTCTGTTGCGTTGCCTCTTTTTCCTCCGGCATGGGGGAGGTAGGGTTGGTCAAAGCGGCCATGGCTTCGGTTTCATCGATTAATGTCATTAAGGTGTAAACCGCTTTTTTGCCGGAGCAATACATTTTTCGGGCTTGCTTGAGGGCCTTGGTTTCCGCTTCTTCTGGAGAAGCGGCTTCGACCACCACGTCAAGCCGACGATGGTTTCTGCCGTGGGTGATTTTGACTGAAGCAGCATAGAGCATCATGATCCCTCCACATTGGAATATTTTCGCTTTGGAAACAGGAAAACCTTTTTAGCAAACTGAATTTCTCCAGGAAAGAGGCGATTTTCTTGAAAGAATGCATATTGGAAGCCGGGCAGGAATGCCGGGAGTGCGGCCAGTGCGACCGGTGTGATTTGGATATGGAGAAATTATGTGATAATTGTTGCCGCTGCTTGGGCGATGCGGATTATCGGGCAATTGAAATTACGGAAATCATTCTTCCCGAAGATTTAAAAGGTAAACTAAAGGATGACCCCTCGAAACATTAAATCCTTCGGTTACTGCTTGGGATGTCTTTTCATGCGAAAGTCCTGATTCACTTTATGTGACAGGGCTTTTTTTATGCCTTTTTCCTATAGAATCGGGACTTATGCCTATATTCTTTTGGCCGAATCGCTGAATAAACTAAGACAAAAGACCAAGGAGGTTCGGCAATGAATGACATGAACCCAATTATGCTCAGATTGGCACAGGCCTATGTGCCGTTTCAAACATATGTGAACCGTTGGGATCCGATGAAAGCATTGATGATGGGAACCATATTCCCCGAATTATACCGGCCTTATGACGGTCGCGACAGACGGAGGGATTAAGATGCATCGTGAACAATTGGAATTATTGAAACGAATCCAAGCGCTGGAGTTTACTGCGACGGAATTTAACTTGTATTTGGATACTCATCCGGGAGATCAAAGGGCGTTTATAGATTTTTCCAATACCGTCAGAGAATTGGAGCAGCAGAAAGAACTATATACCCGGAATTACGGCCCGTTAATCGTGGATGATACCGCCCGTCAACCGTGTTGGAATTGGATCGATGATCCGTGGCCGTGGGAAATCGAATACTAGGAGGATTGAACCATGTGGATCTATGAGAAAAAATTGCAGTATCCGGCTAAAGTCAGCAAACCCGATCTCAGAATGGCCAAATACTTGATCACTCAATATGGCGGGCCGGATGGGGAGCTGTCAGCTGCATTACGCTATTTAAATCAACGGTACAGTATGCCTACCAATGTAACCAAGGCCATACTGACGGATATAGGGACTGAGGAAATGGCTCATTTAGAAATAATTGCCACTTTGGTCTATAAACTGACGAAAGGGGCCTCTGCGGAAGAGATGGAGCGGGCAGGCCTGGGCGGGCATTATGCCGACCATGACAATGCCCTTTACTATGTGGATGCAACAGGAAATCCTTGGACTGCCACATATATTCAGGCCAAAGGAGATCCGGTGGCCGATTTGCATGAAGATATGGCTGCCGAAGAGAAAGCGCGGGCAACCTATCAATGGCTCATTGACTTGACCGATGATCCGGATCTCATTGACACGTTGAATTTTTTAAGGGTGAGAGAGATTGTCCATTTTCAGCGGTTTGGCGAAGCCTTGGATCTGGTTCAGGAATATCAGAACAGTAAACACATTTTCTGAATGCCGGAAAGAAAAAACGTTATTGGGATCAGACAGTACCGGGACCCTTCCCGGTATTTGTTTTTGGCTTCTGCACGCTATGCTGGCCATGGTTTTGAATCACCGGAAGGGGTAATACTAAAAGCAGTATGTAATGGAGGATAGGCAGATGAGTTTGATATGGCAGTTGACAGTGGCCTTCGGTATTGCCCTGGTTTTCAGCGGGTTGTTGATGGTGTTGTTGTGGCGACCGTTGGCCAATATCTTTGTGGATAGCATCGTTAAACGGTTGCTGAAAGACCCATATCCTGAGAACATCGCAGAAATGCTCAATGTTTTTAAGAAAGTCGGCGTTCAAAATGTATTGGAAGCCGATTTGCGCGGAAACGGGGGAAAACTGAACCGGCCGTTCGGTTCGCCGTTACATATGTCGCCGTGGGACAAGCTGATGTTAAACCCGGTTTATCTTTCGCGGACGCCTCTTTTGGAGTCAGCCAAAATTACGACGGAAACGGTGATCGGGCCGAAAGCCAATCGGCCGCTGGTTATCGATATGCCCATCATGATCGGCGGAATGTCATACGGGTTTGGCCCGTCTCTCCAGGCCAAACTGGCGTTGGCCAAGGGGGCCGACCGGGTGGGCACGGCTACCAATACGGGAGTCGGCCCTTTTTTGCCGGAGGAACGGAAAGCCACTAAACGTCT
>JAKOSX010000225.1 GCA_029776595.1 Bacillota bacterium
CACCGCAAGTTTGGAGCCGTCCGGCGACCAGACAGGATGTACCCGTTCAGCCCCCGTTTTTACTAACAGCCGGCTGTGGTCGTTTCCGGCCGCATCCGCTATATGGACGCCATATCCATAAATAAACCGGGGCCTGCCTTCCTCACTGGCCTGCGCGTCAATATTCACCACTTTCGAAAAGGCCACCCTCGTCCCGTCCGGAGACCAACAGATATGATCCGGATATTCAATATCCTCCACACGTTTGCTTCCCTCGGCAATTTCCACCGGATTATTTCCATCACTGTTAGCAACGAAAATCCGGTTATAAACGCCTACCAATTTTCGTTGCGGTAATATGTAAGCGATTTTTGTCCCATCGGGAGACCAGACCGCTCCCTGGTACTGCCCTTTTTCTTTGGTAACTCTCTGCCGCTCTGTTCCGTCCGGCTTAATACTATAAATGAACGTATCGTTTTGATACCGCTCCAGATACAAAACTCTGGAGCCGTCCGGAGACCACGACGGAAAAGTTCCTTCGGCGCCGACATTCGATAAACGGACCAATTGGCTGCCGTCTGCATGGATGACAAAAACGCCTTTCTTAGACCGGGACTTTGCAACATACAGAATTTTAGAGCCATCCGGTGACCATGTCGGCAAAAACGCGTCATCGCAATCGGAAACGATCTGCTTTGCGCCGCTCCCGTCATTGTTCATCACCATAATGGCCGTGGCGTTTCGGTTTTTTGACAAATACATTATCTGCGCTCCATCGGGAGACCATTGAGGTTTTATATCATCGTTTTTACTGTGTGTCAACTTCTTTAAACCCGATGTGTCAGACCGCATCGTATAAATGTCAAAGTTACCGCCCCGCTTTGAAGAAAACGCAATAGCGGATACACTTGATGCCAATTGGATGTTTTTTGGATTTGGAACTTCTGTTTCAGCAAATGTCACTGAGGCCACTACAGACAATATCCATGGCAACATTAAATATTTTATTCGCACATCAGTCTACCTCCTGTTATCCAGAACATCCGTCATATGCTATATGGCAGAAAAGGAGCTGCCCTAAATGAAGACAGCTCCTTGATCGTTTTTATCGGGAATTCTCACCAGAAGCTAATATAAACACTGGCATATAATCTATCGTTGTCTTTCCCTTCGCCCACAGTACCATAACCCAACCGGGTTTCAAAGATGCCGTATTTGTACCCGATGTAAAAATCGGTGAAATTCTCGGACTCATCGGCTTTCTCGTCCGCTTCGAAGGCTCGATACGCCAACGTGATGTTGTCAAAACCGGTATACCGGATCTGATAGCCGTAACCGCCGTCAGTTTTGAATTTGTATTTGTTATCATAGACAAAAGTAACATCGAATTTCAGATCATCAAAGGCAACAGCGACTTGAGCCAGATCTCCGCCGCCATAAATGCTGCTATCGAGATCTAAGGAGAGATAATCCGCTTTGATGGTACCAAAACTTGTTTTAACCTCTCCACCGATGATATACTCTTTGGCTTCAACGCCGTTCAGAATAGAATTCCAGTAACCGGCATGGACTTTACCGCCATCAAAATTGTAGGTAAATGCAATTTGGAAATCATTATTGCCCAAAGCGTTATCATCAGGTACATAACCGAAGTTGACAGCCAGCTTATCAGTTATGTAATCGATACCGATAACATTGGCCATATCACGGTCAAACAAGAAATCTTCATGATATTTGGCCGGAGCGGAATCATGAATTCTACCCTGACCGCGATTCATATTCTCATTTTCCCAGTTGGAATACCAAATGCTGAAATTTGAACCGCCAATGTTGTTAATTCCAAAATCATAAATGGCATTCGGCCCGTTGAGACCTCCCTCGTCATTGGGCCAACCATCGATCTTGGCACCGATAGCCCCCCAGGTACCGGTCTCTTCATGGGTGACCTTTCCCTTGAGTAACAATTTAATACCGGAATAATCGAGATGTACCGGATTCCCGTCATAATCTTTATGATCCGATTCAACATACGACCAGGTGATTCTGCCGCTGATATACGGATCAAAAGTGGCTGCAGAAACTGTGGCCGTTAACGATAACGTTAACACAACGGCCAATGCGAGAACGAATAACTTTTTCATTAGATTACCTCCTCCTCAAAATTTAGACATGGCGTTCAGCCCAACCAGGCCTATCTTCATCGACCTCCGTAATCCGGTTCTTTCCGGGTTTCGAATCAGGATTTATCCAGATTGACAGGCCTGAACAACCCTAAAAATAAACCCTTTCCCCTCCTTTCTTACAGGCTGGCATATATCCACGAAGTAAAGCCTTCGAAAATGTTACAAGCTTATTATAGATTTGTTAATAAATGGTTGCACAGGCTGATATTTTTTAGGCGCGAATTTCCATACAATGAAAATCCTTCAATTTCAGCGTTGATTTTTTATGGACAAACATCGGAATCCCCATCCTTTAGATCAATGGACCAGAAATAAAAAAAGCCAGCTTACGCTGGCTAATATAATCCGTTTATGAACGCTGCCTGTATTCCTTTTTAATTATTCATTGAAATGGCATCGCTATTGACGATGGTTTCCACTTCTTCATATCCCGTCAGAAAAGCAAAGTTATACCTGGCCGGCAATGCCAAAACATAATCTTGGCTCCTGGCCAGCTCCCGCGGGCCGATAGGTGCCGCACCGATGTGATATTGATCCGCCTCAAGCATCTCCCATTGGGCGATCGTAAAAACCATGATCGGGATATCCTGGCGGGGATCTTCAGCGGTCCACTCCGGATGACGGATCCGAAACAGCGGGCCAGTCAGATCGTTGCCAACCGTATCGCCTACGGGATAAGCTTCCCATTCCTCCGCTACAACCATATACCCGCTCCAGCTGTCAGGGAGAGAAACCCGAAAACCATATTCACTGTTCTCATAGGAAACCGAAGACACCTTTTGGTTTGAATCAACAACCCTTTCACGTTCGGTAACCGTCTGTTCCACCTGCTGCGGTGCATTGACTTCACCCGGCAATGTATCCTTAGCCGCATGGGTGTTAAACCCCAATACCGAGACACCAAGCAACAACGATGTTCCAAGTACAACCCAGATATTCATGTAAATTCGTGACTTCCTTTCAATACATTCTTCATATATCATCAACGAATGTTACGGTATTCCGTTGCAGGCCGGGAACAGTAATCGGGAGGATGATATGG
>JAKOSX010000226.1 GCA_029776595.1 Bacillota bacterium
CCCACTCGGGAGCTCTTTCAGGATGAGGCATTACTGAAAAAGAGTCATTTGGAGAAGCCGTTACGAATGCAAGGGTGTCCGGTATGCGGAGGTTTATAGGCCGTTTCCGCCGGTGGTCATGACGAATTTGCAGTGTTTGACGCCTTTGGTACTGCTTAACCGATGGGCGATCTCCCGGATGCCGGATTTGGGGCCTTTGACAACCAGGACTTCCAGACAATGATGGGCGTCCAGGTGGACGTGGAGCACGGAGATGATGCGGTCGTAATATTGGTGTTGCAATTCATTGAGTTTATCGGACATCTCCCGTTGATGGTGGCTGTATACCAAGGTGATCGTACCGACGGCGGTGCCTTCGTCATTTTGCCACTGGGCTTCCACAAGGTCGTTGCGGATTAAGTCGCGGATGGCTTCGGAACGGTTGGAATAACCTTTGGCTTTGATCAGGGCGTCGAATTGCTGGAGCAGCGATGCTTCGATGGAAACCCCGAAACGTTGCAGTGTTTTATCCATGGATGACCTCCGGCTGATGATGAAATTTATATCCATAATATACAACGGTTCGAAAATATTGTACTATAGTATTGTACTTTGTTAAAGATTTCTTAAATTTGTAAATTCCGCTTTATATCCTTCCCCGTTGATGGAAACAGCTGATCCATTGATCGATAGCCTGAGATCCTGCTGAATAAGGGGTACGGTCTTATCTTTGAATCAGTCGGCAACGTGGTACGGTAATAGAATAAAAGGAGGGTGGAAATATGGGCTATCTGCGCAGATTCCCGCCGGATGGATAAAACTTCTATGTAAAATTTGCGAATATGGAAACCGATAATCTGAAATATGAGACCAAAATAAGGGGGATCCTTGATGAAACGTAATCTGATACTGATTCTTATGGCTGTATTGGTCGTGACGGCGGCAATTGCCGGATGCGGCCAGAAAAAAGACAGCGACGTCATTAAAATCGGGGTCTTTGAACCGATTACCGGTGCGAATGCTGCCGGCGGCCAATTGGAAGTGGAAGGCATCAAGCTGGCCAATAAACTCTATCCGGAAGTTTTAGGCAAAAAAGTGGAACTGGTGATTGCCGATAACAAATCGGATAAAGTGGAAGCGGCGACCGCTGCGGCTCGGTTGGTGGAGAAAGAGAAAGTCACAGCCATCATCGGAAGCTGGGGAAGCTCTTTATCCATGGCTGCCGGAGACATCGTCAAAAAAGGGAAGGTGCCTACTGTCGGCGCGTCTTGTACCAATCCTCTGGTGACCAAAGGAAACGAATATTATTTCCGGGTATGCTTTATTGACCCGTTCCAGGGAACGGTCATGGCCAACTATGCTTATAAAAAGCTCAATGCCAAAAAAGCAGCCATCGTTCAGGAAGTTTCCAATGATTATGCTGTGGGATTGGCTAACTACTTTACCGAACACTTTAAGAAGTTGACCGGCGACCCCAATTGTGTGGTGGCAGTGGCCAACTATAATACCGGCGATCAAGACTTTTCGGCTCAATTGACCAATATTAAGTCTAAAAATCCGGATGTCATTTTTGCCCCGGGTAACTTTACCGAATCGGCACTGTTGATCAGCCAGGCCCGGAAGCTGGGGATCACCTGTCCGATTATCGGCGGCGACACATGGGAAACCCAAGAATTCCTGGATATCGGTAAAGGCGCTGTGGAGGGCGTCGTCTTCTCGACCTTCTTCGCCAGCGAAACTCCGATCACCAATGAATCCAAGAAATTCTTAGAAGAATATCGCAAAGAATACAATAAGGAACCGGCCGCGGTGGCCGCTCTCGGTTATGATGCGTACATTCTCATCCTGGATGCGATTAAACGGGCCGGCTCAACGGATACGGTAAAGATCCGCGATGAGATTGCCAAGACGACCAATTTTGAAGGAGCCGCCGGATTTATTTCATTGGATGAAAACGGCGACGCCGTCAAAGACGCAGTCATCAAATATGTGAAAGACGGTAAGTTTACTTATTTGGATACCATTAAACCGTAATCTTTGAAAGCTTCCCCTCCGCCGACCGGGGGAGGGGAAGCTTCCTCTATGGTACCCCACATGCTTTTTGGACAGCGACGAACTATTTTCTTATGTTGGTGGTGTTTTTATGACTTTTGATCTTTTTTTGCAACATCTTTCAAATGGTATCTCCCTTGGCAGCTTATATGCATTGATCGCCATTGGATATACGATGGTTTACGGGATTTTACGCCTGATTAATTTTGCTCATGGCGATATTTTTATGATGGCGACTTATTTTGCGTTTTTCGGGATTGTGACATTTGGGATCCCCTGGTATATCACTTTTCCGGTGATTTTAATCATTACCGCCCTGTTGGGAATGACCGTGGAGGCCACGGCTTATCGCCCTCTGCGGGATGCACCGAAAATTTCGATTTTAATTTCGGCGATTGGAGCTTCGTTTTTACTGGAAAACCTGGCCATTGTGCTTTTCGGGGGTGTACCGAAACCTTTTCCGACACCGGAGGTATTCACTGACGTTGTTAAAATCGGTACAGTTTCCATTCAGAAACTGACGTTCTATATACCGGTTGTGACCATCGTATTTTTGGTTGGGTTGACGTATCTGATTAACAAAACCAAAGTCGGAATGGCCATGCGCGCCTTATCCAAGGATCATGAAACCGCCCGGGTAATGGGGGTTAATGTGAACCAAATCATCTCATTGACCTTTGGCATCGGTTCCATGCTGGCCGCTGTGGGCGGCATCATGTGGGGCTTGAAGTTCCCCCAGATTTCTCCGCTGATGGGCGTGATCCCCGGGATGAAATGTTTTATTGCCGCAGTCATTGGAGGTATCGGAAATATTAAAGGCGCTGTGGTCGGCGGATTTATCCTGGGCGTCGGGGAGATCCTGCTGGTGGCTTTTTTACCGGATTTGACCGGCTACCGGGATGCATTCGCCTTTGTTTTGTTGATTTTGATTCTGTTGTATAAGCCCACCGGAATTATGGGTGAACAAATTGCGGAGAAGGTGTAATGATGAGACGAAATACGATATTAACCGCAATAGCGCTTTTGTTACTGATTGGTTTTATCGCAGTTGCCGATAATTTTTTCGATTTATATATCGTTCGGATCTTAAACTTATGCGCAATTTATACCATTTTGGGCCTGAGCATGAACTTGATTAACGGTTTTACCGGCTTGTTTTCTCTGGGACATGCCGGGTTTATGGCGGTAGGGGCGTATGTGACGGCGCTGTTGACCATTCCGCCGGATGTGAAAAAACAGATTTTTTATATGACGCCGATTATGTCGCCGTTGGATGTGATGAACCTGCCTTTTCCGCTGGCGTTGCTTGGCGGTGGGCTCTTGACAGCCTTTGTCGCCTATTTGATCGGGGCGCCGGCTCTGAAGCTGAAAGGCGATTATCTGGCCATTGCCACGTTGGGATTCGGGGAGATCATCCGAGTCATCTTCACCAATACGCAAAGCATTACCAATGGAGCTTTGGGGCTGAAAGGGATTCCGAACACCACCAATTTGTGGTGGAGTTTCGGGACGGCCCTCTTTACGTTGGTTGTTATCGCTTCGCTGATTAACAGCAGTTACGGCCGGGCTTTAATGGCGATCCGGGAGGATGAAGTGGCTGCCGAAAGCATGGGCATTCATCTGGCTAAGCATAAAAATCTCTCCTTTATCATTGGTGCCTTTTTTGCGGGGATTGGCGGCGGATTGTTGGGAAATCTGTTGGGAACCATCGACCCGAAGATGTTCACCTTCACTTTAACCTTTAACATTCTCCTCATTATCGTCCTGGGCGGGATGGGTAGCCTTTCCGGATCGGTGATTTCGGCCTTTGTGGTGACCATTGCCAATGAATGGCTGCGGTTCCTGGACGAACAGATTAACTTGGGGTTTGTCGTCATCCAAGGGAAAGTGGGTACCCGGATGGTGGTCTTCTCGGTCCTCCTGATGGTGGTGGTCCTTTTCTACCGCCATGGTTTGATGGGTAATCGGGAATTGACATGGGATAGTTTATTAAACAGTAAAATTTGGCGGGGCATATCCGCACGTTGGCGGAAAACGGCAGTCGCCGAAGGAGGCGAGAAGTGATGGCCTTATTGGATATGTCTCAGGTTTCCATGCGTTTTGGCGGATTGACCGCAGTGAAAGACTTTAATCTTCAATTGCATCCCGGCGAGATCGTCGGGTTGATCGGCCCGAACGGCGCAGGAAAAACCACCGTTTTTAATATGATCACCGGAGTGTATAAGCCGTCTGCCGGAACCATCCGTTTTAACGGCAACGAAATCGGCGGAATGCGGCCGGACCTCATCACCCAACAGGGGATCGCCCGGACGTTCCAAAATATTCGTCTGTTTAAAGAATTGACTGTATTGGAAAATGTATTGATCGCCAATCATTTGCATCTCGCATCCAACTTTATGGAGGCCATTTTGAAGTTGCCTCGTTACCGGCGGGAAGAAGCGGCCATGCGAGAAAAATCGCTGAAGCTTTTGGAACGGCTCGGACTGTTGGAACATCAAAACGACAAAGCCAGCTCATTGCCTTACGGTTTGCAACGGCGTTTGGAAATTGCCCGGGCATTGGCCACTGAGCCCAAATTGTTGCTTCTGGATGAACCGGCGGCTGGAATGAACCCGAAAGAAGCGGCGGACCTGACGGTCTTTATTAAAGAAATCCGGGACGAGTTCGATTTGACGATTCTGCTGATTGAACATCATATGGATGTGGTGATGACCATCTGTGATCGGATTTATGTGTTGGTTTACGGGACGATGATTGCCAGCGGCGAACCGGCGGAGATTCAGTCGAATCAGCAGGTGATTGAAGCCTATTTGGGAGTGGATGAAGATGCTGAAAATCAATAATTTGGTGGTTTCCTACGGCGGGATCGAAGCCTTAAAAGGTATTGACCTCGAAGTGGAAGAGGGAAAGATCGTGACCCTGGTAGGAGCCAATGGTGCCGGCAAGAGCACCACGCTCCGGACGATTATGGGTTTGGTAAAACCGGTCAGCGGATCGATTATATATGACGGAAAAGACCTGTTGAAAGAGAAAACGCAAAACCTGACCCGTTACGGGTTGACGCTGGTTCCGGAAGGTCGCCGGGTATTTGCCACTCTGACGGTGCTTGAAAATTTGAAAATCGGCGCCTATTGCCGGAAGGATCCGAAAGGGATCAAAGAGGATTTGGACTGGGTTTACAGTTTGTTC
>JAKOSX010000227.1 GCA_029776595.1 Bacillota bacterium
GATTTTACGCTCAGGTGGCCAAACCGTATAAAATCAGCGAATTGGTTCAAATTTTGCAAAGTATTCCGAAATAAAACGATACTCTGCGCATTTAATGCGTACCGTCGTCCTCAAAGGTTTCGCTCTGGCGGAACAGTTTTTCAACCTCGGCAGCCAAGCTCCGCAAGGAGAACACGATGACGCGGTCTCCCGCCATGATCCGGGTATCACCGCGGGGGATCACCACTTCCCCGTTATGCAGCACGGCCCCGATGACGATACCAACGGGTATCTCCAAATGTTTCAACGGCAAATGGGTGGCCGGAGCATCCGGTTCCACCTCTAATTCCAAAATCTCCGCCTCCCCTGTATTCAGGAGACTGACGGCGATCACGTTTTTCTTTTTGATGGCCTTCAACACGGAACTGACCGTGAGCATCCGCGGCGTGACAGTAGCCGTCACCCCGATGGTCTCCGCCAATGAAATATAATCCTCTCTGGAAACCTCACAGAGAATCTGGGATACCTGTAATTGCTTGGCCACCATACAGGCCACCAGATTGGAGTTGTCCGAACCGGTAAGAGATATAAAGATATCTCCGGCTCCCAGGTTCTCTTCTTCCAGAATTTCAAGGCGGGTCGGATCCGCATGAATGATACTGCAGCCTTCCAATTCCCGGGACAATACCCGGCAGCGCTCCAACGACGGCTCGATGACCTTAATCTCCGGAACGTTCCGCTTGGCATTCAACTCCCGGACCAGAAATTCGGTGATCAGCCCGCCACCGGCGATTACAATCCGCTTAAACCGGGGATTTTTCAATTTCATCAGCGGATTTAAGTTATGGAAGCCTTCCGTCCTCCCCATGACGAAAACTTTATCATTCATAAGCAGTTGCGTACTGCCGTTGGGGATCAATACGTTGCCTTGCCGGATAATGGCCACCACGGTGATCTTATCCAGATTCAATTCATAAATCCTTTTTCCGGCGATGGCCATATTTTCGCTGATTTTAAGAGAGACCAGGCTCAATTTGCCGTCGGCAAAATAACCGACGGAGGTTGCATTGGGTACTTCGATCAACCGATAGATTTCCTGTGCCGCCAAATACTCCGGATTTAAGAAAAGATCGATTCCGAAATTATGATACGACCCCAGGAACGGCAGCGAATCCGGCGCATAATCGGGATTACGCACCCTGGCCACGGTCATGGGAACGCCCCATTGTTTGGCGATCATACAGGCGATAATATTCAACTCGTCATAATCCGTAACCGCCAAGACCAATTGGGCGGTATCAGCCTGAACCTTCTCCAAAACCTTAACACTGGCCCCGTTTCCGTTGACCGTCATCACGTCAAAATTGTCCGCAATCGGTTTGAGGGCCTCGGCGTCCTTGTCGATGACGATCACATCATGATCCTCTTGGGACAGGATTTTGGTCAAGTCATACCCCAATTTTCCAGCCCCGACAATGATAATCCTCAAGTTAATCCTCCTGTCAATTCGTAAGCCATTATAAGTATAGAATGATTATAGATCCTTCCGCCTGTAAATGCAATAAAGCCTTCACCAACACGGTCTTTTATTTCTTCCAAAAGCCCGGATAGAACATGACCAAGATAGTCATAATCTCCAACCTTCCCGTCAGCATCAAAAAGATCATGGTCCACTTGGCCAACGGATGTAACATGCTGTAGTTTGCCAGCGGTCCGACTTGTCCCAGGCCGTTCCCGACATTGCCGATGGCGGCCGCCGCCGCGCTGAACCCGGAGGTCAGATCCATGCCGGTACCGACGAGGATCAACCCGCCAATCACAAATAAAAGAATATAAATGAAGAAATAGGCCAACACCTTATGAACCACCATATCCGTGATGGGGGTATCACCGAGTTTAGCCTGGATCATCAACCGGGGATGGGCCACCCGCATGATCTGCTTCGCCATGTATTTAAACAATGTAATAATCCGGCCGACTTTCAACGCTCCGCCCGCAGATCCGGTACATCCTCCGATAAACATCAGGATAAACAAAACGGCCTGGGCAAAAGCCGGCCAAGCAGCATAATCAGTTGTCGCATAGCAAGTGGTACTGCAAAGCGAAACCGCCTGAAAAACAGCATACCTTAAAGCCTGCCCCAGAGGAAGTTTTAACGTAAAATAAAGGGAAGCTGTAATTAACACAGCCGCTATGGCAATAATGAACAAAAATCCCTTAACCTCCGCATCTTTAAACAGCGCACTTAAATTCCGCCGTTGATAGATACGAAAATACAAAGTAAAGTTTAAACCGGATATAAACATAAATACCATGATGATAATCTCCACGGCCAGATTATCGTAAGCTGCAATACCAAGATTTTTGGAAGACAAACCGCCCGTACCCATCGACCCTAAAGCATGAATCACGCTATCGAAGATGGGCATCCCCGCCAGCCACAGCGCAACGATCTCAACCAGCGTGATACAGGTATAGATCAGCCATAACACAAAGGCGGTATCTTTAATACGGGGCAGGATTTTCTCATGGGTCAGGCTGGGAACCTCCGCCTGGAACAACGAGGCGCCGCCCCCCACCCCCATAATGGAGAACACCGCCAGCGACAGCAGGATAATTCCCATACCTCCCAGCCAAGGAGTTAAACTTCGCCAAAACAAAATTCCGTACCCCAGCTCTTCGACATCGGCAATCACCGTGGCACCGCTGGTCGTAAAACCGGCCATAATCTCGAAATATGCATCGGTATAAGTGGGCACCGCACCGGAGAAATATAACGGTAAAGCGCCGAAAGCCACCAAAAACATCCACCCGATGCCGACGATAACAACCCCTTCACGCCGTCCTAATTTACTTTCCGTCTTAAATGAACGCAATATCAAACCGGCGATAGCCGTCATGATGATCGCCGCAAAAAAAGCAAAGGTGTCCCTGCCGTCAATTAAAGTAAAGGCCAGCGGAACCCACATAATTAATGAAAGCAAGATCAAAATGTTTCCGAAAGAATATAAAATAAGCCGGTAAGACATAACGTTCCTCCTGATATACTCATTATTCTACCCTTTTAGCCGGCATTCATAAAGGTCCGCAGTTCACCGGAAACCACATTTTCCATACTAAGATTCATCTTTTACCCTATTTTTTTTGGAATTCTCCGAAATGCGCCGTTTCTCATCCATAGGCTCCCCAAAGCTCCTCCGCGCAACCCTTCGGTATATCTAATATGATTAAGATATCGGACGCAACGGTAAAATCTTTAATCGTTTGCAAAACAAAAACCCGCCGGAAGCGGGTGAAAATCTAGTTTCTCCATTAATATCGATCATTCATCCTCTTCAGAATCTCGCATAACAATGTATATGTCCGTTGAGTCGAGGCGATGCTCAAATGCTCATTGGGCGAATGGACGTCAAACATATCCGGCCCGAAGGAGATGGCATCCAGTCCGGGTATTTTCTCGACGAAAAACCCGCATTCCAAACCGGCATGGATCACATTGACCTTTCCGGGCTTGTGGTATAAATCCGCATAAGTCTTCAGGCACAAGTCCCTAATCGTGGACTGGGGTGTATATTCCCATCCCGGATAAAAAGAAGAAGGCTTCACCTGAAGATGTAGGATTTCCCCAATGACTGCAGCAGTCTCCAAAAAATGATCCAGCAAGGACCGGACGGAGCTCCGCGGGGCGCAGGTCAAGGTGATGGCCGTATCGTCGGAAGTCAAGACGCCCAGATTATTGGAGGCCACGACCACATCATGCTCCGGATCCCGATGGAGTGGTCCGTTGGGGACCAGATTAAGCAGATGAACCACTTTGGCATGAGTCTCTGGGGCATAGACGGTCTCCACCGCCTCGTCAGGTTCCACTAGGAGCCTCACCGCCGGATCGGTAAATGCCAATTCCCGCTTTAACGTACTGTCCCAACGGGACACCGTCTCTTTTAACCACGCCGGATCGTCCACAGCCAACAAGGCCTGGCTTTCTCTGGGAATAGCGTTGGCTTTGGAACCGCCGGAAAGCCCGGCCAATTCGCACCGGTCCTTCAACCCGTTCAAGACCCTGCCCAGAATGCGGAGAGCATTTCCCCGTTCCTTATCGATATCCGTCCCGGAATGACCACCTTTCAGCCCTTTCACGGTCAACCGATAAAAATGTTTATAGTGCGGCGTTGTTTTCTTCACCGGAATCGTGAAATCCACCCGGCCGCCTCCGGCACACCCGGCTGTAAAGACCCCTTCTTCTTCGCTGTCCAGGTTAATCAGGACCCTCCCCTTCAACAGACCGGGATCCAATCGTTGGACACCGCTCATGCCGGCTTCTTCATCCGTCGTCAACACCACTTCCAACGGAGGATGGTCCAACTCCGGCGAATCCAGAATCGCCATGGCCATGGCCACTGCGATGCCGTTATCCGCCCCCAAGGTGGTTCCGGAAGCATAGATATAATCTCCGTCCACCCGGAGCTTCAACGGGTCTTTCGAAAAATCGTGAACCGTATCCGCATTTTTCTCACAGACCATATCCAAATGCCCTTGTAAAATCACAGGTGGCACCGTTTCATACCCCGGGCTGGCCGGTTTGCGGATTATTAGATTCAACGCTTGATCCTGAACCACTTCCAACCCCCGCGCTCTGGCCCACTCCACCAGATAATCGCTGACTTGTTTCTCATGGGAGGAACAACGGGGAATTTGGGTTAACTGTTCAAAATATGTAAACACTTTGCGAGGCTCCAGACCTTCTAAGACTCCAGACATGGGACTCTCCTTAATTCAGCAAATTTTCTTTAATCATTATACCTTATTACGATTCATTTTAAAAATTCCGAATTTCCCTTGTTTATATCGTAATATTCGAATACAATAATATCAATGCCATGTTAAGGAGTCATGTTGAACGATGGAACATCCCCGCGATCTGGAACTATTGACCGAAAAGGCGGAACTTTTGAAGGCCATGGCCCACCCCGTTCGGTTATGCATACTGAAAGGACTGCTGGAACAGGGAGAATGCAATGTCACCAAAATCCAGAACTGTTTGGATATGCCCCAGTCCACCGTCTCCCAACACTTGGGGAAACTGAGGGATTTGGGTATCATCAAAGGCACCCGGCACGGCATTGAAATTCACTACCAGGTGGTCCATGAAGACGTCCGCAAGATTCTGCAGGCTTTATTTTAACGGCTTATTTTTTCAGAAATTATATCCGAATATTAAGATATGGGATTTATCCAATGGAAAGGAGCGAACCTGATGGCTGAAAAAATTGTGATTATTGGCGGCGGTGCCGGAGGGGCCAGCACGGCCGCACGTTTGCGCCGGCTGGATGAAACGGCTGAGATCATCATCCTGGAACGGGGCGAAGCCATCTCTTATGCCACGTGCGGCCTGCCGTATTATATCGGTGGAGTCATCGAAGAACGTGAAGAACTGTTCGTCCAAACCCCGACAGCCATGAAGGAACGCTTCCAAATCGACGTCCGCGTCCGCCATGAAGCCTTACAGATTATCCGGGAACGGAAAGAAGTAGTCATTCGGGATCACGGCGAAGGACGGACATACACCGAAAACTATGATAAACTGGTCCTCTCTCCCGGCGCTTATCCGGTGGTCCCCAACATACCGGGCACTGATTTGAAAAACGTTTTTGCCCTACGCAGCATCACCGACAACGACCGGATTAAAGACTATATCACCAACCACCCCATCCGTTCCGCTGTCGTGACCGGCGGCGGTTTCATCGGGGTGGAAATCGCTGAAAACCTGACCCGTCTCAACCTGGAAGTCACCTTGGTGGAAATGACGGACCAGGTCCTATCCAATTTGGACTACGAGATGGCCGCCTTCATCCATCATGAACTGCGGGCCAAGGGAGTTACATTGCTCTTAAACACCGGAGTGGCAGCCATCACCGAAGAGGATAACCGGTTAAATGTGGCATTGAGCACCGGCCAATACCTTCCCACGGATATCGTCATCCTTGCCGTCGGTATCCGTCCCAACGTCAAACTGGCGGCGGACGCAGACCTCAAATTGGGTGTCACCGGAGCCATTTTAGTCAATGACCGACTGCAGACTTCGGACCCTTCCATCTATGCCGTGGGAGATGCAGTACAGATCCGGGACCTGGTTTCCGGCCGGGACAACTGGCTTCCTCTGGCGGGTCCCGCCAACCGGCAGGGACGGATCCTGGCCGACATTTTATCCGGACGGGCTGAAAGATATAACGGAGCCCAGAGGACAGCCATCGCCAAAATCTTCGACCTTACGGCGGCCTCCACCGGGCTCAATGAAAAAACCTTAAAAAAATGGGGCATCCCTTACCTCAGTTGCATCACCCACTCCAATTCCCATGCCGGATATTATCCGGGGGCTTCCCCCCTCAGTATCAAACTGCTTTTCGCTCCGGAGGACGGGAAACTGCTCGGCGCTCAAGTCGTCGGCTACGAAGGGGCCGATAAACGCATCGACGTCCTGGCTGCTGCTCTCCGGTTCGAAAAAACCGTCTTCGATCTGGCAGAGCTGGAATTGGCCTATGCCCCGCCCTTTTCATCCGCCAAAGATCCGGTGAATATGGCCGGATATGTGGCAGGCAATATCCTTAACGGCGACATGGCCGTCATCACCTGGGACCGGCTTTTGGAGCAGCCACAGGACAACGCCGTCATCCTGGATGTGCGCGAACCGGACGAATTCCGTCTGGGCGCCATCCCGGGCGCCGTCAATATACCGCTGGACCAGTTAAGGAAGCGATTGGACGAACTTCCCCGGGAGCGGGAGATCGTGACCTACTGTTATGTAGGATTGCGTTCATATATCGCCGCCCGCATTCTCATGCAGCGCGGATGGAAGGTTAAAAATCTAAGCGGCGGTTATAAAACCCTAAGCGCCGTTATGAAAGATCGTGCATTGCAGGCAGCAAAACCTACCCATGCGGAAACGGTCGGGGTGTAATCCATTCGGGTCTGCAACAAATGTAATTCATAAAACGGATCCATTTTAAAATTGACGCAAAACGAACGGATTCGGGCGAAAAAACCGTAGGGAACAGGCATGCCTGTTCCCTACTTTTTATTTCCCACATATTTATTCCAACGTTTAACGACCGGACAATTTTTGTTTCACGGCGGTGATCTCGGCCGGGGTCAGACCGCATTTTTGGAGATAATTTTCACTGGCCTTCGCCAAATTCTCCTTGGAAATATCGGTCCCTTTCGGATAGTCGCACATCACCGTGGTCAAGGAAGCAATGATATTGCTCTTGGCGATGGAGTTGTATTGTTCGCTCCCCTTCTTGACCCCGTAATAATTTTCATACGTCACCATATAGTCGGCCACCACTTCGTCCAGACTGGCGCCCATCAACGCCTCCAACACGGCGCTGACAAAACCGGCCCGGTCTTTCCCCTCGGTGCAGTGAATCAGATAGGGGCCTTCGTTTTTAATCAAGAAACGGAGGCCTTCAGCCAATTTCTTCTGGAAGTCTTCACCTGCGATATCCACGCCCATATTCAGCGCTTTTACTTTACCGGCTTCATAAAGGGCCTTATAATAGTCGGAAGCAAAATCTTTGGTGCTAAAATATCCTTTGATTTCTTCGTCTGAATCAGCCAAATTCAGTACCGTTTTGATTCCGGCTTCTTTCACCAATGCATTGGCATATGCCGCCCGGCCCAATTCATTATTCACCGGACTGCTGCTGCGGTACAACATCGCCGGTTTCATGCCGGTTGTGGCAATGTTGCGGAAGTTGGCAAAAATCACATCGGAAGCATAATCCGCACGAACATTGGTCCGTTTCAACTGGCGCATTTGATATTCAGCGAGATAGCCTTCTTTTTCGGCCAACGCGAAGGTGACTTTATCGCCGACTTTAACGCCATAGGTGGTCGAAAAGTTACCCATGTTAATGGCAACGATCAGGAGATTGTTGGCCCGATCGTCCCGGACCACCAGGCTTCCGGTGTCCACATCGCTGTAAGAGGTACAAAACGGAATGGTCAGGACATGAGGTCCCACGGTTACTTTGAGGATATCGCCCAGTTGGTATCCGGCATCATAGAGAGCCTGCGGCTTGATATCCATGGTCAGGTTGCCGTATTTTTGCACTTCGACGACGACGCCCGTAACCTCGGGGTAACTCTGGGCAACGCCGACGGGAAGCGCCAAAGCGGATACCGTCATCGCGACAACCAACAGCCATAATGCAAGTCCTTTAAATTTCTTCATGATTTCCTCCTTTAAAATGATGTCAACAGGACAGATTGATTCACGGAAAATTTTCGCTGTCTTTCGACGGTCTCCTGCTTCGCCGGAAATTTTTCATCACAGAGACCTCCCCGAAATCCGACAGAAAAAGCAAAAGAGATATAGGTCAAGTCGTCCCAGCGTAGGATAAATCCGATTTTAGGGCCTTTATATCTTACCCGCTCCCGCATTGGCCATGACGGCGGCTTTGGCATCTTCCGCGGTTTGCAAGATATACGGATAGGGCACCGTTACATCGGCCTTGCCACCATTACTCCCCGGAAGGCCGACAAACACATTCCCCGAGGCCAGCCAGGTCCCTTTACCGTCACTGCTGGTAATGGGGTTCTTTACGTTTTCAAAGTAATTGTTTTCGATCAACACTTTGGCGCCGATCCGGCTGTTGATCCCCGAACCCACGATATTGGAATAATAATTGTTATAGATATGGGTCACGCCGGACCGTACCATGGGCAGCCGGGAATTACAGTTTTTGAACCAGTTATGATGGAACGTAATCCGGCGGTCGGCCAGGTCGGAGTCGCTGCTCCCGATGAGGCAGGTCTTCCAACTGTCCGCCACCACATTCCATGAGAATGTAATGTACTTGGAATTGCCGGTGACATCGAACAGACCGTCATAAAAGTTTTTCGGGGACCCTTCCCACTCTTCGGCCTGGGCGGCAGTATATCCTTTGGCCAACATGTCAGCCACAAAAGCCTGCTGGGCCTCAGTATCGACTCCGGCGTTGTACAGGGTGCAATGGTCCACCCAGATACGGCTGGAATCGACAATCCCGATGGCATCGCCGGAGGTCAGTTCCCGCTGATTGGGCTTGTTGGGATTGTCGAAGTGGTGCACCACATGATGGATGGTTAAGTTCCGGATGATGATATTCCGGGAGTTTTGGATCCTGAGGCCGATCCCGTTCAGTTCACCTCGGTCGGCAACACCGATAATGGACAGATTGGATGCGTGAGAGATCTTGATCTCCCGGACGGAACCGGTCGGCGTGATGGTCCCGTCGATATAAATGATCCGGTTGGAGCCGATGGCCTTTTGCAACTGGAGCGCGTCACTGACGGTGACAACCCGCGACTGGCCGTTGCCGCCCGTCGTGCCTCCGCCCAACGTTGCAAATCCCTCCAGTCGGCCGGACTCCGTCGCCTGCCCCGCACCCAGGACATTATCCCCGCCGCAGGCCATGGCGGCCATAATTACAAGTAAAAACACGATGCTGATAAATTTTTTCACAACGTCCCCTCCAACTGCAAGATGTGCACATTTTTGATGCATATTGCTCCATTTTAGACTATTTCAGGCCAAACCACAAGAGACATCGCCCATTGTTAAATTATTCTTCATCGTCGGGCTCATCGATCTCCAATACAGCCATCCACCGGTTGGTCTCTTTCTCGGCACATCCGAAGATACCGGTCACGGCCCGGAGCGTCCCAAACCGGGCTTTGGTCTTTCTGGAAAGAACCTTCATTTCACACTGAGGATCAAATGCTTTCAAATGCTCCATCAGTTCTTCGATGGTCATTACCTTACCGCCTTTCCCTCGAATTTGACGCATGTTGCCATTTTGACGCCAATTACCTGACAGTCCTCCCGTTTTCATCGATAATCCCGGCCAAATACAGCTTTTTCAACTCCTGTCTAAGATTTTCCGCACCCCGGCGCTTAAACTTCCTCAGATAAGCTTCGCGTTGTTCCGGGTCGCGGAAATTGATCGGTTCCCGGTTCATCCCCACATCTTCCTTCCTCTGATAGCTGAAGTATTTTTCGTGAAACGCTTGCAACAGAACAAATATTTCAGAGAAACCATGGCCTTTATTCAACATCGAGAAGGCTTTATTAAGGATATCCTCCCAGGCAAATGCCATAATTCTATGTTTTATCTTCGACTCCGCCAGGATGTGCTGTTTCATTTTCAGAAGTTCTTCGATAAGACCGGAATTGTCGGCAGGATAGATAAAAACCAGCCTGTCGTCGGTGGATTCATCTAAATACGATATATTCCGTAAGATTTGATAATTCTTAAAAAACAGCTCTTCCCTGAGATACTCCGGGTTGACTTTTCCCGTCAACCGTGCCAGATAAGTATCCTTCAATTTTTTCCTGTGTTCATCATCAGGAGATGCCGTACCAAATCCGATTTCCATATACTTGATCTCAAAAAACACACGCTTATCTTCAAACTCAAGATAAAAGTCAAAATTCGTATACTCGTCCCAATCAATGACTTTTTCGAATGCAGCGGCCACCGGTTTCGCATCGCCCAATTCGAACAAGGAAGCTAAAAACTCCAGGTTCTGATGGTGAATGAACGGGTAAAAAAAATTAAAGCACAGCGCCTGGGATGAGTTGAGATGATGAAAATATTGGTGTAAACCAATATCGTTTTTTGCCTGATATTCAAAGAACTCTTTGCGGTATTGTTCAAAAATATTCAACTGACGCAACTTTTCCGGCAATATATGGCCATATTCTTTTCCGTTGTACGTCCCCTTCTCCGTAACGCCAAGACGCTGAGTCTTATATTCCTCCAGATGTTTTTGGACTTGCTTTTGGAAACTCATCAATCATCCTCCTCAATTTCGGGATTCCCCTGGGCACACCTTCTATTTTACCAGTTCCATCCGGCAAGGGAGCATAAAAATTCGCCGCCGGGAAAATTTGTCACCTTATGTGACATCCGGCCAACACACGCCGGGTGACACAAAAAAGAAGGCTGTTATCCGGAGAAACAGCCCAATCCTAATATTATTTAAAAATCTCCTGATACAGCTTCTCCAAGGCCGCGGCATTTTCTTTCTCGATCCTTTCCCGGTCGCGCTTCCACTGTTTAGCCGTTTCCTCTTCCATCTTCATCACCTGTGGCCAGGTGCTGCCGGAAATAATGTCCCCAAGGAAACGGGAGTTAACAGTATACATAAAGTACAGGTTGTTTTTGACTTTGACAACATCCAAATAGTACAAAAATGCTGAGTACAGATCATTATATCCAATTTGACCCGTTGCGTCAAAGTCGGATTTCTTCAGGTTTTCCGCAACAACCTTTTCGTAGCTATGCCAGAGGTATGTGGGC
>JAKOSX010000228.1 GCA_029776595.1 Bacillota bacterium
AGCAGGTACTGGACGTTCGATGCCGACTTCCGTTATAAGAAATGGGCCGGCGGTCTGGACTGGCACTGGGTTTCCGACCGGTGCTCCCAGCAAACGTATGACGCCAACTTTAATCCGGTGGACGTCAAAATGCCCGATTACCATGTGGTCAATTTGCATTTGGCTTATGAGATCAAAACCGGCGTCAGCCTCCGTTTGACTGTCGAGAATCTTTTGGACAAAGTATATCAGATTCATTACGGGTATCCCATGCCCGGGCGGGAGATCACTCTCGCGATGAATACGACATTTTAGTATGGGTGTGAACTGTGTTTAGAAAATGCCTGATTGGATCGGTTCTGTTACATGCCGTGTTTATCGGGGTTTTCGGCTTCGCCCGGCCGTCTCCGCCTGTTTTCGATTCCGAGTTCATCTTTCGGGTGGTCGGTGGCGAAGCATCTCCCGAGACGGCTTTGAAAGCCCCGGAACCGGCGGCGGAAACGTTGGAGCCACGGCCCGTTCCCTATACCGCTAAGCGGCAGCTGCCTTTCCCGGAGTCGGAGTCGCTTCGGGAATCCCCATCGCTGCTTGCGGTGGACGGGCCGACGGCGAAGGAGGGCGACAGCCGGGTCGTTGAGACAACGTCGGCCCCGCCGGGAGCGGATGAGGCTTTTTCCGCTGTTCCTTCCGTGGCTGCAGCCAAGCCCGCGGAGGGAGCGGAAGCGACGGGGTATGGGCTGCCCGGAAACGGGCTTTCCGGAGGGGCCGGATCCGGAGGTGCGCCGGAAGGCGGACCGGTGTCGGCCCGGCCGCCGGGTGCGCTGTTTCCGGAGCCGGATGTGCCGCCGGTGAAAGTCTACAGCCCCGGCCCGGAATATCCCTGGAAAGCGAAGGCCAATAATTGGGAGGGGCTGGTGGTGCTGAAAGTGGAAGTGTTAGCCGACGGCAAAATCGGCGCTGTCCAGATTGAAACGTCGTCTGGATATCCCATATTGGATAACGCTGCGAAACAGGCGGTCCGGACCTGGCGGTATAAGCCGGCCCTGAAAAACGGGGTGCCGGTGGTGTGTTATGTTAAAGTGCCGGTGCGATTCCGGTTGGAGGGTTCATGATGCAACTGATTAAAGAAGGCGGTTTTTTTATCTTCCCTTTGTTATTATGTTCGGTTATCGGTGTTGCAGTCATTGCCGAGCGTCTCATCGTCTTTCGGCGGATTATGAAAAAGCCGTTGCTGGCCTGGGAAAGGCCGGAGGATATCGTTGCCCGGTTACGGTGCCGTTTGGCCGTATTGCATACAATCATCACCATTTCGCCCATGCTGGGGCTGTTGGGGACGGTTACCGGCCTGATGAAGTCCTTTTATCTTTTGGGTCATAAAACGGTTTTCTATAATCCGCAGGAGATCAGCTTGGGGATCAGCGAAGCGTTAATCACGACGGCGGTGGGGTTGCTCATCGCCATCGTGGCTACCGGTTTTTATAATTATTTTAACGCTGCGTTGGAAGCTTATGTGGAAGCCTATAATGCGGCCGTCGCGGCGGAAAAAGGCGAATGACGGGGACGATGAAAATGCAACGAAAAACGATTCAGTTGAAACCGCTGCCTGGGCCGAAAGTGGAGATTATCAATCTCATCGATGTGTTGATTACGTTGATCGCCTTTTTCATGTTGACAACGGTTTTTGCCCATCAGCAAAGCCGTTTGGGGGTGGAGCTTCCCCAGGCGAAGCAAGGTACGGAGAAAGCGATCCCATCCCAGTTGGTGTTGGAGATTGACCGGGATGAGCATGTGTGGCTGAAGGGGACCCGGTTGGATCCGGACCGGCTCCGGGCGGTGTTGCAACAGACCGCCGCCGATACCGTCGTGGTGATCCGGGGGGACCGGGCCGTGACGTATCAAAAAATGATTCATCTTTTGGATTTGCTTAAGGAATATCACTTATCCAAAGTCAGTTTTGAGGTAAAGCATGGTGAAGATTAGATTTCCGGCGATCATTTTAGGATGTATCCTGGCAGTTTTCACAGGATTTGGCGCCTTCGGCGACAAGGCCGATGCAGCGGAAAAGGTCCAAACCGTCAAACCTCGGTATACCGACGGTTTTCTGATCGAACGTTACCCCGACGGCGTCAAGCGGTTACGCGACAATGACGGCCGCATGTTCTGGTTGGTGCCGGAGGGGAAAAAAGCGCCGAAGGGCATCGGTTCCGGCCGGGTACTCCGTATTCCGTTGCGCCGGGGAGTGTTTGCTTCGGTCAGTCAGGTGTGCCTGCTGCGGCCTTTTGCCGATGCGTCCGTATGGGAGAGCGTGGCGGGTGTGGCGACGCCGGTGGAGGAATGGTATATTCCCCAGATTCGTTCCGGCTTGCAATCCGGCCACATTGCCTATATCGGAGATGCGTACAGCCCGGATTACGAACGGGTGCGGCAGTTACAGCCCCAAGTGGTGTTTTTGTATACCGGGCCTTCCGGGTTGACGGCCATGGCGCGGAAGCTGGAAACCATGGGTTTGGTGTATATTGCGGAAAACAGTTATCTGGAAACGTATCCGCTGGGCCGTTTG
>JAKOSX010000229.1 GCA_029776595.1 Bacillota bacterium
AGAGAGTTCAGAGGATTTTTAGCCGATTGGTGGCCCGGGCATCCCGTTCCGGTGAAATAAAGTATACACTGACTATTGTCAATGATCCGGCGGTTAATGCATTTGCCGTGCCCGGCGGTTATATCTTCATTAACACGGGATTGATTGATTTTGCCCAATCCGACGGCGAACTTGCAGGGGTCATTGGCCATGAGATCGCCCATATCGAAAAGAAACATACGATGAAGTCCCTCTACCGGTCGGTAGGCATGTCGGCCCTTTGGAATCTGGCGATGTATAAAAATGATTCATCCTACAAACAGACGTTAAATCGGGTAGCCGGGGTGTCCATGGCTCTGATTCAGTTGGGATACAGCCGCGATGCGGAATTTGAAGCGGATGCCTATGGCGTACGGATGATGACGGCAGCCGGATATTCCAAAGACGAGCTGTTGAATTTTTGGAGAAGGGTGGCGTCACGGAGCGGCGCTGAAATGCCCGCAGTCTTTCAATTATTTTCAACGCATCCGCCCATAAAAGAACGGATATCTGCCATTGAAAAGTTGCAACCGAACCCATGACAAAGTGAGGTTATGGAATTGATAACCAGTCCATCCAATGATTTGGTCAAATTGGTAATGAGTCTACACCATAAAAAAGGGCGAAAAGAACATAAGCTATTTATAGCTGAGGGAATTCATCCGGTGACGGAAGCACTGAAAGCCGGGGTTCCTATCCAGCGGTATATTTGGACCGGCAAACTTATCTCCTCGCCCGAAGGGAAAAACCTTTTAAACCAACTGCAATCCCGGTATGAAGGCGTTGAAGTATCCGACCGTATTTTCGATAAAATTTCCGAAACAGACAATCCTCAAGGCATTTTAGCCCTTATCCAAATCCCAACTGAAAAACCCATCGATTTTTCCAAAATCCGGCTCGGCCTGATCGTTGACGGAGTGCAGGATCCCGGAAATATCGGCACCATTATTCGGACAGCCTGGGCCGCGGATCTGGACAGTCTCTTTTTCACTCCCGGGACGGCCGATCCCTATCAAGGGAAAGTGGTGAGGGCGACCATGGGAGGTATTTTCAATCAGAATTTGTTTCCCAATCGAACTCCGGAGTATATTTGCAAGAATGCCTTGGAACACGGGATACAGATCATCGCCGGATACCCGGATGCGGTGCAATCTTACTTCGAAGCGGAGATGCTGGGGCCAACATTATTTCTCGTCGGTAATGAAGGGAAAGGGGTGTCGGAAGCCTGGGAAAGTTATCCCATCCGGAAAGTGTATATTCCACAGCCTGGTCAGGCCGAATCCCTCAATGTAGCCGTCTCGGCGGGCATCTTGATCTACGAGGCTGTTCGGCAGCGCATGATGAACAGGTCTTGTAAAAATTAGACGGCTTTGTTATAATGAGTTTAGTAATGCGGTGACCGTTTTCACAAGCATAGTCTGTGAAAAAGGGGATGATTTTTGAATGAAGTTATCTGCCGATTTTTTTTGGAGAGTTTTTGAAACCACTGGTTCAATCACC
>JAKOSX010000230.1 GCA_029776595.1 Bacillota bacterium
TGCGTTAAGTGAGGGAAATCCGTTGCTATTGGCAGATGAACCCACTGCGAATTTAGATATTAATGGGACAGAGTTGCTCCAAGCCATGTTGCAGGAATATCCGGGAGCATTGGTGCTTGTATCCCATGACCGCCAATTGCTGGATGCAGTATGTAACATCATCTGGGAAATTACAGACGGCCGTTTGAAGGTTTATCCCGGTAATTACAGCGACTATTATCGTCAAAAAGAAGTGGAGCGAAGACAGGAAGAACGGGAGTATGAAAATTATATCCGCGAAAAGGAACACCTGGAACAGGCTATTGCAGAACGGAAATCCCGGAACGTGTCAATGCGAAAGACACCGAAACGGATGGGTAATTCGGAAGCGCGCCTTCATAAGATGGGAAATCAAAAGGCTAAGGCTAATTTGGATAAAGCAGTTAAAGCTATTGAATCACGATTGGCTAAATTAGAGGTCAAAACCAAGCCCAAGGAGGCACCGGCGGTTAATTTTGAACTCAATGCCGCTGAGAGCGTATTTAGCAAAATAGTCATCCGAGGGGAGAATATTCATAAAAACTTCGGAGAACGGGTTTTATTCCGCGATCTGAATTTCAGTATTCAACGAGGCCAAAAAGTGGCCTTGTTTGGGAAAAATGGCTGCGGCAAGACGACGCTGTTGAAGATGATCGCCAATGGCGATGACGGGATTTATGTGTCGCCCAATGCCAGGCTGGGCTATTTCGATCAGGAGCTGCAAAATCTCGATCCTGACAAGTCCATCTTGGCCAATGTGATGGCTGACAGTGTACGGGATGAGGGCTTTGTTCGAAATTTCCTTGCCCAGTTGTTATTCCGCCGCGACGATGTCTATAAAAAAGTGGCAGTTTTAAGCGGCGGAGAACGGGTGCGCGTCGCTTTGGCCAAAATCATGGTGGGAGAAGCCAATGTGTTATTATTGGATGAACCTACTAACTTCTTGGATTTACCGGCGATCGAAGCGCTTGAAACCGTACTTTCTGAATATGACGGGACCTTGCTTTTTGCCTCCCATGACCGGCAGTTTATGAATAAGGTTGCTTCGCACCTGATGGTTTTTGACTATGAAGGAATTGAAGTGTTTGAGGGAAGCTATGAACAGTACCGGGAAGCTAAGCAGAGGAAAACGAGAAAGCATGATCTGAACCTGGAAGAGCGGATGATGCTCGAAAACCGTCTGGCTGAAGTGATTGGAAAACTTTCCGTTGTCACGGACCGGGATGAATATGCCCGCTTGGATGAGGAATATCGCAGGTTGCTCAGCATGAGGGGTGGTAGCAGGAATTAATGAGGGTATTTAATGGCTGAAAGTTTATAAACGTAGCAGATGTTTTATGATAAGATACATTTATGCGGATTCATAATTCATAGAATTTCAGTTTTGATATGACGTTCCGTATCGTATCGAAACGTTTTTTAAATGGAAAGATGAAACCGCCTGTGTAACTTATCGAGTAAAGAATTGAAAACTGGAAAGAGGGGCATCATGAGTAAAATCAAATTAGCACTTATCGGTTGTGGTTATCTCAATGAAATTGTAGCCAATGCCATGGCTGACGGATTTTTGCCAGAGTATGAGCTGGTCGGGGTATTGGACAGGAATCCTGAACAGGCCAAAGGATTTGCAGAACGTTTTGGTTGTAAAGCCTGTACTGACATTGATGATTTAATGGCATTGCAGCCGGAGTATACGGCAGAGGCGGCATCGGTCCAGGCGATAAGGGACTTTGCGGAAACGATCCTGAAGGGCGGTTCAAACCTGGTGGTATTGTCCATTGGCGCCTTCGCTGACCGGGAATTTTACGACCATATCAAAGATGTAGCTGCTCAACATCGACGCCGGGTATATATTGCCAGTGGCGCAGTAGGCGGTTTTGACGTGTTGCGGAGTGCAGCGTTGATGAGCCCGATTACCGCTTCTATCGGGGCTCAGAAAGCACCGGCTTCATTGAAAAATACTCCGTTGTTTACGGACCAATTAATGGAGATTACCCAACCGCAGCAGGTGTTCACTGGTACCACCAAAGAAGCGATTGGGCTTCTGCCAACCAAAGTTAATGTGGCTATTGCTACTGCTTTAGCCAGCGCCGGCCCTGAAAATACGGCCATGGATATTCAGGTGGTGCCGGGTTTCAAGGGTGACGAATACCGGATTGAGGTTAAAGGGGAGGAAGTCCGTGCCGAGTTAAATATTTACTCCAGAACCAGCGCTATTGCAGCTTGGAGTGTCATCGCTGTGCTGCAAAATGCCATAGCACCTATTGTATTCTAGTTCCAGGAGGATGCCATGTTTAAAAAGTTAGTGGCGATTGAACCGGTCAGCCTGATTCCGACGGCTGTCCAAAAGCTTTATGATTATGCCGGAGAAGTTGTGTTGTATGAA
>JAKOSX010000231.1 GCA_029776595.1 Bacillota bacterium
CAGCTACATCTTTGATATGGTCGTAAAATTCCCGGTCAGCGAAGGCGCCAATGGACAATACCACCAGGTTTGAACCGCCCTTCAGGATCGTTTCCGCAAAGTCCCTTATCGCCTGGACCGATGCCGCCTCTGCCGTATACTCCGGCTGCAATGCCATTAATTCATCAATGTCAATACAGGCTTTACAACCATAACGTTCTGCAAATCCTTTGGCCTGTTCAGGATTCCTGTCCAATACCCCGACCAGCTCATACTCTGGCAAAAATCCGTCAGCCATGGCATTGGCTACAATTTCATTGAGATAACCGCAGCCGATAAGTGCTAATTTGATTTTACTCATGATGCCCCTCTTTCCAGTTTTCAATTCTTTATTCGATAAGTTACACAGGCGGTTTCATCTTTCCATTTAAAAAACGTTTCGATACGATACGGAACATCATATCAAAACTGAATTTCTATGAATTATGAATCCGCATAAATGTATCTTATCATAAAACATCTGCTACGTTTATAAACTATTCAGCCATTAAATACCCTCATTAATTCCTGCTACCACCTCTCATCCTGAGTAATCTGCGATATTCCTCATCCAAGCGGACATATTCATCCCGGTCCGTGACAACGGAAAGTTTTCCAATCACTTCAGCCAGACGGTTTTCGATCATCATCCGCTCTTCCAGGTTCAGATCATGCTTTCTTGTTTTCCTCTGTTTAGCTTCCCGGTACTGTTCATAGCTCCCCTCAAATACTTCAATTCCTTCATGGTCAAAAACCATCAGGTGCGAAGCAACCTTATTCATAAACTGCCGGTCATGGGAGGCAAAAAGCAAGGTCCCGTCATATTCAGAAAGTACGGTTTCAAGCGCTTCGATCGCCGGTAAATCCAAAAAGTTGGTAGGTTCATCCAATAATAACACATTGGCTTCTCCCACCATGATTTTGGCCAAAGCGACGCGCACCCGTTCTCCGCCGCTTAAAACCGCCACTTTTTTATAGACATCGTCGCGGCGGAATAACAACCGGGCAAGGAAATTTCGGACAAAGCCCTCATCCCGTACACTGTCAGCCATCACATTGGCCAAGATGGACTTGTCAGGATCGAGATTTTGCAGCTCCTGATCGAAATAACCCAACCTGGCATTGGGCGAAATATAAATTCCGTCATCGCCATTGGCGATCATCTTCAACAGCGTCGTCTTGCCGCAGCCATTTTTCCCAAACAAGGCCACTTTTTGGCCTCGTTGAATACTGAAATTCAGATCGCGGAATAGAACCCGTTCTCCGAAGTTTTTATGAATATTCTCCCCTCGGATGACTATTTTGCTAAATACGCTCTCAGCGGTATTGAGTTCAAAATTTACCGCCGGCGCCTCCTTGGGCTTGGTTTTGACCTCCAATTTAGCCAACCGTGATTCAATGGCTTTAACCGCTTTATCCAAATTAGCCTTGGCCTTTTGATTTCCCATCTTATGAAGGCGCGCTTCCGAATTACCCATCCGTTTCGGCGTCTTTCGCATTGACACGTTCCGGGTTTTCCGGTCTGCAATAGCCTGTTCCAGGTGTTCCTTTTCACGGATGTAATTTTCATACTCCCGTTCTTCCTGTCTTCGCTCCACTTCTTTTTGACGATAATAGTCGCTGTAATTGCCGGGATAAACCTTCAAACGGCCGTCTGTAATTTCCCAGATGATGTTACATACTGCATCCAGCAATTGGCGGTCATGGGATACAAGCACCAATGCTCCCGGATATTCCTGCAACATGGCTTGGAGCAACTCTGTCCCATTAATATCTAAATTCGCAGTGGGTTCATCTGCCAATAGCAACGGATTTCCCTCACTTAACGCA
>JAKOSX010000232.1 GCA_029776595.1 Bacillota bacterium
AAATCCCGGCCGGTCTCCGCATGGCTCATTTGGACGGGGATCTCTTTCACCCGAAATCCGTGGCGCAAGACATCGATGGTCAACCCGACTTCCACTCCAAAACCGGACTCAAACTCGCCGATGGCCTCCAATACGTTTTTACGGATCACCCGCTGGCCGGAGAGGGGGCTGGCCACCTCCAAACCGGTGTACCACCGAATGCCCCGTTTGGCGAGGAGCGTCACCAATCCGAAACCGCCCTTTTTGGTCGGCGGTGGGAATCGTCCGATGGTCATATCCGCTTTGTTGGACAATACCGGTTCCAGCAGTTTATCCACCTCCGCCGCAGTTCGCCCCAGGTCGCCGTCGAGCAGGCCGATGACGTTGCCCCGGGCGAATTTCATCCCGTAATTCAAGGCTCCGCCTTTTCCCCGGTTTTCCGGGAGGTTCACCACTTCGGCGCCGGCTTCTTCCGCCAGCCTGGCCGTATCGTCGGTGGAACAATCATTAACTACGATGACTTGGTCGACTTTCTCAAGGCCTTTCACTGCCTGGACCGTCGCCTTAATGCTCTCGGCTTCGTTATATGCAGGAATAATAATCGTCACAATATCTCTTTCTTGATTTTCAGCCATGTTAACCTCCAATTTCTGGAGCCCTTTGCCGGATACTTTTCAGTTGTTCGCTCCGGACTTAGTAATTCAACTTAAAGGTGGGAATTAACGCCCGCGCCGTGTCTTTCACGCCGTAGTACCCCTTCTTGCCCGACGCCAACAGATAAACCAAGGTGGCTTCGCCGGGCGGCGTCTCGATATTGTCCACGGTCCCCTGACATTTGGACTGGTACAGGCACATATACGATTGACTGGCAAAACTGGGTTCAACCCCTACCATCACCACTTTGTATTTGCGGAACGCATCCAACAGGCCGGTGTCGATGGTCTTTGAAAAGTCACTTTCCGGATTTTCGGCGCCGCCGAAGAAGACGATGGTATCTACATAGCCGCGGTTGTAGTCCCCCCACAGCTGGACCAATTCCTTATTTTGAAGATAAAGCAGCTGGGCGCTGCCCTGGCCATTGATGATGATCTCGGCGATTTTTTGATAAAATTCGGCGGTCATCACTTTAGTCTCCGCCATGGTCAAATCGAATGCGTCCAAAATCTCCGTCCGGATCTGGGGATCCTCCCAGTCCACCGGTTTTACGAAGGACGTGACAGACGTTACTTCGGCGCCGGCCTGACGCAGCATATTTACCATCTGTTTAGCATATTTGAAATCGATGGAGGGATTGGTCCGAATGATGGCGATCCGCTTTCCGATTAAGCGGTTGACGATCAGATTTGGAAGAATGGCCCGCTGGAACTGTTCCGCCATCTCCAATTGGTTTTCCTTGGCCTGTAAGGCGGTACGCAGTGCTTTTTGGTCTTCCCGGAATTTTACATAGGTCTCTTCCAATCGGTTCAATTGTTCTTCAAACTCTTCATTCACGGTTTTCCCGAAGTTTACGCCGATAATGATGCCTAAACCCAAGGCCAAAAAGACGGCCACCAGCGACACCACATGATAACGCAGATCAATAATCATATCCGGACAGTCCTCCCGCTTCCAATACCTTGAATCCGCTCAATAGGAAACCTCCCTTAGCGGAGGTATCAAGGTAAAAACATCATTTTCTTATAATACCACTAATTGGGGGCAAATAACAGTCAATATTTGACACTGCATTCAGAAACCCAACAGTATCTTCAACTGCAACCAAAAGGTACGCATCATATTGCGGGACCAGTCGGTCTGGAATAAAACTACACCGATGGTGACGATTCCGGCCAATGACACTTGCAACAGATACCGAAGCTTCACCCGCCCCTGATAGATTTTGCTGACTCCGCGGGCATCCACCAATATGGAACCTACTTTCAGGCGGACCAGGAATGTGCTGCCCATCCCTTTACGCCCTTTTTCCAAAAAGTCGATCATATTGGAATGGGTGCCGACGGCGACGATGAGGTCGGCCCCTTTCTCATAAGCCAGAAGCATGGCAATATCCTCACTGGTGCCGGGAGCCGGAAAAACTTTGGCCTCCAGTCCCAGGGCTTTGATGCGCTCCATGCCCGGAGCCCGCCCATCGGTATAGGCGTGGACGATGATTTCAGCTCCGGATTTCAAGGCAGCATCCGACACACTGTCCATATCCCCGATGATTACGTCCGGCCGGTATCCGAACTCCAGCAGAGCATCGGCACCACCGTCCACTCCCACCAGGACCGGATTGACGTCGTCGATGTATGACTTGACGATGGTCAGGTCTTCCCGGTAATTTTGGCCCCGGACAACCATCATCACCGGACGGTCTTCAAAGACCGTATCCACTTCGGGAAGGGACAGGGTCCCCAAGATGAGTTCTTTTTCCTTAACCGCATATTCCAACGTGTTATGTAAAAACTTGTCCAGTTCCGAGCCTAAATTTTTCCGTATTTCACGGAGCCGGAGATTGACGGCGTTCGCCTCCAGGTATTCGCCTTCAGCCACCAATTCACCGTCTTTCCAGACTTGATTGTCGCGAATTTCGATGAGATCTCCGTCCCGGACTTTCTCAAAGATGGACTTGCCCACATTATCCAATATGGCAATGCCTTCCTTCAACAACATGGACGGCCCCGGATTGGGATATCGTCCGGAAATGGACGGACTGGCGTTAATCACCATCTTGATTCGGGCTTTGCACAAAGAATCTGCGGCCACATGGTCCAAATCCGTATGGTCAATGATGGCGATTTCTCCCGGCTTTATCCTCTTGACCAGGTTTTTGGTCCGGTCATCAATTCTGGCAACAGCCTTAATTTCCATGGATTCACCCCGAAAGTTACTCATTGACTTTCAGTCTCTTTTCCAAGCGAATTTTATCGGCGATAATGGCAACAAAGGAAGCGTTGGTCGGTTTGCCTTTCCGGTCATCCACGCAATAGCCAAACAACCGGTGCAGGGTTTCCACTTCCCCTTTGTTCCATGCGCTTTCGATGGCAAAGCGCATCGCCCGTTCCACCCGGTGAGCTGTCGTCCCGTAACGTTCGGCAATGGTGGGATAAAGCCGTTTGGTCACTT
>JAKOSX010000233.1 GCA_029776595.1 Bacillota bacterium
CAAAATAGGCCCGGCGGCTTTCTTTGGTGTTTCCATCTCCTTTGCCACTCTGATGGTGTGCCCATACTCCGTAAGACAGGGCCAGTTCGCGTGCCAGCCTCTCGGTTGTGGTAATGGCATAAACAGGACTTTTACCCCGGAAAGCAGCCAAAACCCGGGCTGTTCTACCCGTATGGCTGTCGGTAACGATAGCCTTTGTTTCTAACCGGTCGCTCGATTTAACGGCTTGTTTGGCGAGGAACGAAGTAACTTCGTTATCGTCCAAAGGTTGGTATGGAACGGCGATATCGTTTTGTGGCAGTTTTGTTTTTTCGGTTTCAAAAGCCACTTTTGTCATGGTTCTCACCGCCTCCACCGGATATTTTCCGTAAGCTGTTTCACCGCTTAACATAATAGCGTCGGTCCGGTAATAAATGGCATTGGCAACATCGGTTATTTCGGCACGCGTCGGGCGGGGATATTCAATCATGGTGTGCAACATTTGCGTTGCGACAATAACCGGTTTTTTATGATGGATAGCTTTCCGGATAAGTGTCCGCTGAATAGCCGGAATTTTCTCCTGAGCCACCTCCACTCCCAAATCACCACGCGCAATCATAATTCCGAAGGCCTGGCGTAATATTTCATCGATGTTGTCCACACCTTCTTGATTCTCAATTTTTGCGATAATTTTTATTGGGCTGTTCAGTTCATTCAAAATTTTCTGGACTTCCAATACATCTTCTTTGTTTCTCACAAACGAATGTGCAATAAAGTCGACATCGTGCTTTGCCGATAAAGCAATAAATTTTCTATCGCGTTCGGTTATACTCGGCAGGTTGATACGGACTCCGGGAATATTCACGCTTTTCCGGCTTCCGACCGTCCCGTCATTTTGCACACTACAAAGCAGGTAACCAGCATCTTTATCGATCACCTTCAGGTCAATTTCTCCGTCATCAATCAGAATATCGTCACCCACGTTCATCTCATCGACAATGTTCGGGTCAGAGACATAAATAGCCGCTTTGGATGAAACGCTCCCGGGATTACCGATAACCTTCACCCGGTCGCCAGTGGTGAGTTCGATGGGTTCGGAAGCTACAGTTGTCCTTATTTCCGGGCCTTTCGTATCAACCAGAATGGCAATTCTGTCCGACACTGCACGAACGTTGTTTATAATTTTCAGAAATCCTTCCTGGTCAAGGTGAGCCGAATTTAACCTGACAACATCCATTCCTTCTGCAAAAAGCTGCTGAATGAAAGGGACATCGCAACGTTTATCCGAAATTGTGGCTACAATTTTAGTATGTTTTAGCATTGTTAATTTAGTTGAGAATTTTTTAGATCTCAGATGTCATCTGACCATTAAACACTTTTTAATCCGTTTTGTTTGCCATTATCAAGGCTTCCACAGCTAAACGATAGGAGTTCAGTCCAAACCCACCGATCACCCCTGCACAAACTGCCGAGATCATGGATTGATGACGGAACTCTTCCCGGGCATATACGTTGGAGATATGTACTTCGATCACCGGGGTCCTCACCGATTTAATCGCATCGCGAATAGCAACCGAGGTGTGGGTATACCCCCCGGCATTGAGG
>JAKOSX010000234.1 GCA_029776595.1 Bacillota bacterium
CGCTTCCGGGAGAGAAATTCAAATCCGTTTTGCAACGATTTTTACAACCGGAAGAGGAAACATCGGAATTGACGGATGAAGATTTTTCCGATGTCCGGAAGAAGCTTGCCGAAGGGTTGGAACGGATTCGGGCGTGGAGAAAGCGTAGGTAGCGGATAAATGCGAAAAAACATGAGTCCACAAGGGAAAATGATATATGTCGGATTGCTGGCACTAATGCTGCTTGGCAGCGTTTCCGGGGTGGTTCGGGCTGCCCAGGCCATGCCGATTCCCCAGATACAGATCGGCATCGGCGAAGCCCAACGTCCGGCCGAGGTTGCCCAAAGTCTGCAACTGTTGATCATTTTGACGGTGCTTTCGTTGGCGCCGGCCATCTTGATCATGACCACATCGTTTATCCGGATTGTCATTGTCCTCTCTTTTACCAGAACGGCTCTGGGAACGAATCAAATGCCGCCGAACCAGGTGATGATCGGTTTGGCGTTATTTTTGACCTTTTTTACGATGGCTCCGACCTGGGCCAAAGTCAACGATATGGCTTTGCAGCCTTTTTTAAAAGGCGAAGTGGCTCAGGATGTGGCGTTCAACAAAGCGATGGCGCCGATTCGGGAATTTATGTTTAAACAGACCCGGACGAAAGACCTTCAGCTCTTTATCGTGGCGGCCAAGATGAAACGGCCGGCCAATAAAGATGATATTCCGACCCAGGTACTCATCCCCGCTTTTATTATCAGTGAGTTAAAAACTGCTTTTCAACTTGGGTTTATGATCTTTATCCCTTTTTTGATCATCGATATGATCGTCGCCAGTACGTTGATGTCCATGGGGATGATGATGTTGCCGCCGTCCCTGATTTCCCTTCCTTTCAAAATATTGCTCTTTGTGATGGTGGACGGTTGGCATCTGGTGGTTCGCTCATTGATCGCCAGTTTTGTATAGGCCGGGAGAAATCCGGGGTTTCATCGATTATAAACTGTAATGCGTGAGGTCGAAGACGATGACGGATACCTTTATCATTTCAGTGGCCAGGGAGGCCTTATGGGTCGCGTTACTGGTTGCCGCGCCCATCCTGGGAATCGGGTTGATCATCGGCCTGGTGGTAAGCATTTTTCAGGCCACCACCCAGATCCATGAACAGACGTTGACGTTTATCCCGAAACTCTTGGGCATCCTCATTGCGCTGGTGATCTTTGGCCCTTGGATGCTGCGTTTGTTGACCTCGTTTGCATCGAAGATCCTGGCGAATCTCCATCAGTTTACTTTTATCAAATAACCGTTTTCCCGTGTTTTCCATTACGATAAAACCATAAGCAAAAAACATGGCTGGGAGTCATTGCTGTTGAATATCGAAGCATTAATCGGCATGAATATCACCCAGTTTTTACTGGGGCTGGTGAGGGCTTCCGGGTTGATCGTCACGGCGCCGCTGTTTCAGAGCCGGAGCATTCCGGCGAAGGCTAAGGCGTTATTGGCCGGAGCACTTGCCTTGACCGTTGCGCCATATATTCATAGCGATCTGGATTTGGAAGCGTTCAGCTTCTGGATGGCTGTGGCCACATTGATTCAGGAGATGATCGTCGGCCTGATTATGGGGCTGATGGTGAACCTGACGATGTATGCCTTGCAATTGGCCGGATACTTTTTTGATGTGCCCATGGGCTTTGGAATGATTAACATCCTCGATCCTCAGTCCGGGACCGAGATTCCGCTGTTAGGCCAGTTTAATGCCATTTTGGCGGGGCTCATTTATTTGGCCGTGGACGGCCATCTCACCTTGATCTCTTCGTTCATCAAAAGCTATGACGTTATCAAACCCGGCTCCTTTTTCTTCCATCGGGAAGCAACGGGGGTCTTTCTCAAGGCGTTTTCGAACATGTTTTATCTCGGGTTTAAGATCGGCATCCCGGTGGTGGGTACCATTTTTCTGGCGGATGTGGCGTTGGGGATAATCTCCAAGTTGATTCCGCAGATTAACGTGTTTGTCATGGGTTTTTCCATAAAAATTGTCGTCGGCTTGACGACGTTGGCCCTGTTTATTCAGGCATATATCTTTTTGATTGAGCAAAGCTTCTCCAGTTCCGGAACGACATTTCGGTTGTTGCGCATGATGTTGCGTCATTTGACCGGATAATCGGAGGAGTGTCGGTGAGGGATGGGATGAGGCCGTTGTTGGATGAACTGAAACATATCCGTTATCCGGGAGAACGGCGAGATGCCCCTCTGACATTCGGCGAGGGATATCGCTTTAACCTTCAATTTTTCGCCCAGGATCCCGACAAAACGGAGGAAGCAACCCCTAAGCGTAAATCGGAAGCGCGCAAAAAGGGGCAAGTCCCCAAAAGCTCTGAACTCAATGCGGTCGTCGTATTGATGGGATTGTTCTTCATCTTGAATTTCTTGGGAGAGTGGTTTTTTCAGGAAATCTTTCAATATTTCCGGAGAATGCTGTCGCCGACCCAGGTCAATCTGGAATTATCCGATACCAACCTGAGGACGCTCTTCCTCTCCCAGGTTATCTTCTTTGGAAGAGTATTTTTGCCGTTGGGTTTGGCAGCGATGGTCCTCGGGTTTGCAGTGAATTATATTCAAGTTGGGCCGTTGTTCACCTTAGAACCGTTAAAACCCAAATTTAACCGATTAAATCCCATCCGGGGTTTTCAGCGCCTGATGAGCATGCAGGGTTTGGTGGAATTAGCCAAGGCTGCACTGAAATTGACGGTAGTAGGATATGTGACCTATGGAACCCTCCGGGATAATTTCGGAGTGTTGCTCCAGTCCTTGGAACAGTCCCCATTGAAAGCAGCGACAGATATCTGGCGCATTCTTTATAATGTGGCGTTGAAAGTTTGCATGCTGTTGTTGGTCGTTGCCGTTTTGGACCTTTATTATCAGCGGTACCAGCACCGTAAGAGTTTAAGGATGTCCAAAAAAGAAGTGAAGGACGAGATCAAGCAGCAAGAAGGGAATCCCCAAATTAAAGGGAAAATCCGCCAACGTCAGCGCCAAATTGCCATGCGGCGAATGATGCAGGAGGTGCCCAAAGCGGATGTGGTCATTACCAACCCCACCCACTACGCAGTGGCATTGCGGTATGATGCCCGGACCATGTCCGCCCCCGTTGTGGTGGCGAAAGGAGAAGGTTTTATTGCCGCCAGAATTAAGGAGATCGCTAAAGAACATAACG
>JAKOSX010000023.1 GCA_029776595.1 Bacillota bacterium
ACACAAACATGCGAAGTCGATACAATGATTAAAAAACGGAATGAATTTCCGCGATTCGAAAAAATCGGTGTTCCGGTTTAATGAACGGAGTAGGCCAGAAAGGTTGAAGCGCATGAAACACATAGGTTTTCCATCCAAACAAGGACTTTATGACCCGGAGTGGGAACATGATGCTTGTGGTATCGGCTTTGTGGTCAATATTAAAGGCGAACGTTCGCATGACATCATAAAACAGGGTCTGACGGTATTATCCAATCTGGATCATCGCGGAGCCCGGGGAGCAGATCCGAATACCGGCGACGGAGCCGGTATTCTTCTCCAACTTCCTCATCGGTTTTTTAAAAAAGTGTCTCGGGAGAACGGTTTTGAAATTCCTGAGCCGGGGAATTATGCCGTGGGCATGGTGTTTATGGCCAATGAACCGATGATCCGGGCGGAATGCGAAAAGGTTCTAATGAATATCGTGCGGGAAGAAGGCCAAAAGTTTTTGGGTTGGCGGACTGTTCCGACGGATGACAGGTCTCTCGGCGAAGGCGCCCGCCAGTCGAAACCCTATATCCGGCAGATATTTATCGGCCGGGATCCGGCCATTACGGATGATTTGGCCTTCGAGCGAAAACTGTATGTGATCCGGAAACGGGCTGAAAAAGCCATCCGGTATTCGGGGATGGCTGGGGATAAAAGTTTCTATGTGGCCAGTCTGTCGGCACGGACCATCGTCTATAAAGGGATGTTAACCCCTGACCAACTGCCTGCTTTTTATCTGGATTTGAAGGATCCGGATATAGAGTCCGCGTTGGCCCTGGTCCATTCCAGGTTTAGTACCAATACCTTCCCCAGCTGGGAAAGAGCCCATCCGAACCGGTATTTGATTCATAATGGAGAAATCAATACGTTACGGGGCAATGTCAACTGGATGCGGGCCAGGGAGTCCATGTTCCGGTCGGAAATCTTCGGGGAAGACATCGAAAAAGTCTTGCCGATCATTAACAGCGACGGCAGCGACTCGGCCATGTTTGACGAATGTTTCGAATTTTTGACGTTGGCCGGCCGGTCCTTGCCACACGTCATGATGATGATGATTCCGGAACCGTGGTCAAAACATGAGAGCATGAGTCCTGAGAAACGGGCGTTTTATGAATATCACAGCTGCCTGATGGAGCCTTGGGACGGACCGGCGGCCATGGCCTTTTCCGACGGTACCGTTGTCGGCGCGGTATTGGACCGGAACGGATTACGGCCGGCCCGGTATTATGTGACCTCCGATGATTTGGTGATATTAGCTTCGGAAGTCGGCGTGGTGGAGGTCCCGCCGGAAAAGGTTGTGTCCAAAGGCCGGTTACAACCTGGTCGGATGTGATTGATCGATACCAAAGCTCAACGGATTATCGATGATGAGGAGTTAAAAGCGAAACTGGCCTCGGAAGATCCGTATGGTGAATGGCTGCGCGAGAATTTAATGACTTTGAAGGATTTGCCGCCTGCCGTCAAAGTGCCGTTGGGCGATGCTTCCACGTTGCTGACACGGCAGAAACTTTTCGGCTATACCTATGAAGACGTTCAGAAGATCCTGCTGCCGATGGCGCAGGACGGGGTGGAACCGGTGGGAGCCATGGGGATGGATACTCCGTTGGCTGTCCTTTCGGAAAAACCTCAGCTTTTATATAACTATTTTAAGCAATTGTTTGCCCAGGTGACCAATCCGCCCATCGATGCCATCCGGGAGGAGATCGTCACCGGAACGGAATTGTACATCGGCTCGGAAGGCAATTTGCTGGAGACCCGACCTGAAAATTGCCGCCAGCTTAAATTGGATAAACCGATTTTGACCAATCAGGAGTTGGCCAAAATTGCCATCTTGGACCGCCCGGGGTTGAAAGCGGTCACGTTGTCCACTCTCTTCCGGGCTAAAGACGGTGCCGCCGGGTTGAAGGAGTCTTTGGACGGACTCTTTGCTGCCGCAAAGCAGGCCATTGCTGACGGTGCCAATATCTTGGTGCTTTCGGATCGGGGAGTCAGCGAGACGATGGCGGCTATCCCGGCATTGCTGGCGGTATCCGGGTTGCATCACTTCCTGATTCGGGAGAAACTGCGGACCCAGGTCAGCCTGGTGGTGGAATCGGGAGAACCCCGGGAAGTCCATCATTTTGCGTTACTCATCGGGTATGGCGCAACGGCCATCAATCCGTACCTTGCGTTTGAAACGTTGGAAGATTTGATGCGTCAGGGCTTGTTGGATTCTCATCATGGCAAGAAAGGGGAAACCAATTATATTAAAGCGGTGATGAAGGGGATCATAAAAGTCCTCTCCAAGATGGGCATTTCCACCATCCAAAGTTATCAGGGGGCTCAGATCTTTGAGGCCCTCGGGTTGGACCAACGGTTGATCGACACCTATTTTACCGGGACGCCTTCCCGGATCGGAGGGATCGGACTGGAGGAGATTGCCCGGGAAACCCTGGAACGTCACTGGAAAGCGTTTTCGTCCCGTCCGGAATCGGAGACCCTGGAAAGCGGCGGCGTGTATCAATGGCGCTCCAACGGCGAATATCACTTATATAATCCGGAAAGTATTCACAAGCTCCAACAAGCCTGTTGGAATAACGACTATAAACTGTACCGGGAATACGCGGAATTGATCAATGATCAAACCCAACGGGTTTGCACATTGCGGGGCCTGTTAAAGTTCAAGAGTAACCGGCAACCGGTTCCGTTGGAAGAGGTTGAGTCGGTGGAATCCATTTGCCGACGGTTTAAAACCGGTGCCATGTCTTACGGGTCCATCAGTAAGGAAGCCCACGAATGTCTGGCCATTGCCATGAACCGGATCGGCGGCAAGAGCAATACCGGGGAGGGCGGAGAGGATCCGGCCCGTTTCCGGAGGGATGAATCCGGTGATTCGCGGTGCAGTGCCATTAAACAAGTGGCTTCGGGACGGTTCGGAGTGACCAGCGAATATCTGGTGAATGCCGTCGAAATCCAGATTAAGATGGCTCAGGGAGCCAAGCCGGGCGAAGGCGGCCAATTGCCCGGGCGTAAAGTTTATCCTTGGGTGGCCCGGGTGCGGCATGCCACACCGGGAGTCGGTCTCATTTCGCCGCCGCCCCATCATGATATTTACTCCATCGAAGACTTGGCGGAGTTGATTTATGACCTGAAAAATGCCAATCCTCAAGCCCGGATCAGCGTCAAGCTGGTTTCGGAGGTGGGAGTCGGGACCATTGCAGCCGGTGTGGCCAAAGGCGGTGCCGATGTGATCCTCATCAGTGGTTATGACGGCGGAACCGGCGCTTCGCCGCGGACCAGTATTCGCCATGCCGGGCTCCCCTGGGAGCTGGGGCTTTCGGAAACCCACCAAACTTTGCTGTTGAATAATCTGCGGAGCCGGGTGGTTTTGGAGACCGACGGAAAGCTGATGACCGGTCGGGATGTGGCCATTGCTGCGTTGCTTGGTGCCGAGGAATTTGGCTTTGCCACCTTGCCGTTGGTCGCCCTTGGCTGTGTGATGATGAGGGTCTGTAACCTGGATACTTGCCCGGTGGGGGTTGCGACACAAAATCCGGAATTGCGGAAACGGTTTAAAGGGAAACCGGAATATGTGGTTAACCTGATGCGGTTTATCGCTCAGGAATTACGGGAGATCATGGCGGAGCTCGGTTTCAGGACCGTTAATGAGATGATCGGGCAGACCGATTGTCTGGAACCCAACTCCGAAGGGATGAACTGGAA
>JAKOSX010000235.1 GCA_029776595.1 Bacillota bacterium
GGTCTCCAACGGTTCATATTCTAAAACCGCTTTTTTGGCTCCGGCCGTCCCTTCAGGGACCACCGACACCTGGTTTTTAACCGTATTTTTTAATAGATAATGGGTAAGCTGCCGTCCTTCCCGAAGACTGCCGTGAACCACCGCCAGGTAAATCTTACGGAAACGGTCTTCCCGTACCTGTTCCGACAATCGGCCGGCCGCTTTCGACGTTTTGGCCAGCACCAACACCCCGCCGACGGGACGATCCAGACGATGCACCAACCCCAAGTACACATTCCCCGGTTTTTCGTATTTCTTCTTAAGATAATCCTTCATCCGGGTCAAGAGATCCCGATCTCCGCTGCTGTCGGCCTGCGTAGGCATATTCACCGGTTTTTCCACCACCAATAGATGGTTATCTTCATAAATGACCCGCGGTTCCATTAAGCCTCCCAACGGGCACAGCCGCCGCAGGGGACCACCAGGCCCGAAGCCGTCACCGGAAGTCCGATCTCGTCAAAGGTCACTGTTCCTCCATAGATGGGCTGTACCAGCATCTTCAAAATATTCCCCATCACACAGGGGGTTAAGCCGTCCGTATAACTGTTAATCAGGAAAAACAGCGGTTCATCAGAAAGGACCTTAACGCATTCACTCACCAAACTATAGAGCTCGGTTTCGATCTTCCACACCTCGCCGTTGGGGCCGCGACCAAAGGATGGAGGATCCATGATAATCCCCTCGTACTTTCGGTTCCGTCGTTGTTCCCTCCGAACGAATTTCAAGACATCATCGACGATAAAACGGACCGGGCGCTTCCGCAAACCGGAAAGGGCCAAATTTTCCTTGGCCAGCGTCACCATGCCTTTGGCGGCATCCACATGACAAACCTCGGCTCCGGCAGCAGCCGCCGCCACGGAGGCACCTCCCGTATAGGCAAACAGATTTAGGACCCGAACCGGCTGGGGCCGGGAAGCGATTTTGGCGCTGATCCAGTCCCAATTGACGGCCTGTTCCGGGAAGATGCCGGTATGTTTAAAACCCATGGCCCTTAAGTAAAACGTAAAATTACCATACCGGATGGTCCAACGCTCCGGCATCTGGGTGCGAAACTCCCAATGTCCGCCGCCTTTGTCGCTGCGGTGATAATGGGCATCCACCTTCTCCCACGCCGATGGATCTTTCGCAGCCGGCCAAATGATATGGGGATCGGGACGCCGCAGATAAAACCGGCCCCACCGTTCCAACCGTTCCCCGTCCCCGGCATCGATCAATTCGTAATCTTTCCATCCAGTTGCTATAAACATCATATGTCCCTTTCATTTATTTTCGTCATGGTTCACAACACAGTTCAATCTAGGTTTCTGCCCTCAATCTTAACATCTGAACCCTGAGGCGTCAATAAAATAGTCTCCCCAAAACAGCCTGATTACAACGCCTTCAAAAACATGGTATAATAATCGATGGCAACAACACCTTAAAGTTTATCCATTCAACCATCGTTCCCCATGACGCTTCATGACTGTTTTTCATCCAAATTTCTAAATCCATATATCACTTACATCATTAAAGGCAGGTATCAACGTGGCTAAATCCAAAAACACAACGGTTTATGGCAATGAAAGTATCTCTTCGTTAAAAGGGGCCGACCGGGTCCGGCTCAGGCCGGGAGTAATCTTTGGTTCTGACGGAATCGAAGGTTGCCAGCATTCGGTCTTCGAAATCCTCTCCAACTCCATCGACGAAGCCCGGGAAGGGTTCGGAAACCAAATCAACGTCATCCGCCATGCCGATCATTCCATTACCATTCAGGACTTTGGCCGGGGCATTCCCCTGGACTATAACCCCAAAGAAGAGCGGTATAACTGGGAATTGGTCTTTTGCGAGCTCTATGCCGGCGGCAAATACCAGAACAACTCCGGTGAAAATTACGAATACAGCCTGGGTTTGAACGGGCTGGGAGCCTGTGCCACCCAGTACAGTTCCGAATACATGGACGTCACCGTATACCGGGACGGATATAAGTATCAGCTCCATTTCGAAAAGGGAGAAAATGTCGGCGGCCTGAAAAAAGAAAAAACCGATCGGACGGAAACCGGCACCACCATCACCTGGCGCCCGGACCTGGAGGTATTTACGGATATCGACATTCCTCTCTCTTATTTTCAAGATACTCTGAAAAAGCAAGCCGTTGTCAATGCCGGGCTCACGTTCAACCTGTATGATGAAGCCAGCGGAGAACGTTTTACGTACTATTATGAAAACGGTATCGTGGACTATGTCCGGGAAGTCAACAATGATAAAGGCTTTACCGAGATCCAGTTCTTTGCCACCAGCACCCGCGGCCGCGATCGGGAAGACAAGCCCGAATA
>JAKOSX010000236.1 GCA_029776595.1 Bacillota bacterium
ACCGTATTACCATTAATGGTAAACTTGTTTCCTTTCTTTATCAAGTTCCCTGCTTTATCATATTCGAAGGCATACCTGCCGTCCGTCATTAACCGATCCGAGTTGCGGTAATATTTCGATTCATAACTGGTGGTCCTGACTAACGTTAATCGCAACAACGTCCGGTTTCCGGCAGCGTCGTATTGATACTCCTCGGTGCGGCCGCCAGCTTCCTGATAGACCTGGCTGGTCTTAGCCAGTTCATTTCCCGCTTTATCAATGGCTTTAACTAAAATATGAGTATAGCCATTTATTTCGAGTTGATATGGACGGGTAACACCGCTTTTCCATTTTGATTTTTTGAATCTACAGCTTCGACCACAGCGATATTAAGCCCTTCGTCAAGACGGACTTGGATTATTAACGATAATGTGTTAAGTTGAACGCTTTTCCCGTTCACAAATTTCGAAACAATTTTAATTTTAGCAGTACATCTTATTTATTTTTCGTTATTACAAATAAAAAAAGACCCTCATTCAGGTCTTTTATCCGTATCGTTGTACCCATGTACCAGTTAAACCTATTATGTTTTTCATTCTACCCGCTGGATGTCAGCGCCCAATGCGGCCAGTTTTTTCTCTAACGCCACGTAACCCCGGTCCAAGTATTGCAGGCCTTCTATCGTCGTTAACCCGTCGGCTGCCAGTCCGGCGATCACCAAAGCCGCCCCGGCCCGGAGATCCGGCGCACAGACGGAAGCACCGCTCAGCCGCTTCACCCCTTTGACGATGGCACTCCGGCTTTCCACCCGGATCACCGCCCCCATCCGGATCAGTTCATCCACATATCGGAAACGGCTGCCGAAGACATTTTCCGTAATCACGCTGGTACCGTTGGCGACCGCCAAAAGCGCGGTAATCTGCGGCTGGAGATCGGTGGGAAAGCCCGGATAAGGCAGTACCGTAACGTCGGCAGCTTTCAGCCGTCCGTCGGAAACGACCCGGAGTTTCTCCCCGTTGGCCTCGATAGTCACTCCGATCTCACGCAGTTTGGAGGCTAAAGCCTCCACATGTTCCGGAATAACGTCTTCCAACACCACATCCCCGCCGGTGATGGCAGCAGCGATCATAAAGGTCCCCGCTTCGATCCGGTCGGGAATCACCGTATAGTCCGTCATCCGGTTGTTCAGCTGTTTCACGCCTTCGATCCGGATGGTGTCCGTCCCGGCCCCCCGGATTCTGGCGCCCAACCGGTTGTAGAAGTTCTGTTCCTCGATAATTTCCGGCTCTTTGGCCGCATTACGGATTACCGTGGTCCCTTCCGCCAAAATTGCCGCAGACATAATGTTTTCCGTTGCGCCCACGCTCGGAAAGTCCAAATGAATCTCGGCACCTTTCAATTTATCCGCACGCACATAGACATATCCGTGTTCTTCGATGACCTCCGCTCCCAGCGCTTGAAATCCCTTCAAATGTAAGTCGATGGGACGTTGTCCGATAATACAGCCTCCCGGTTGAAACAGTTTCACCTTACCCAGCCTGGCCAGCAACGGCCCCATGACCTGAACCGACGCCCGCATCTCCCGCACATACTGATCGGGTGCCGCGTATCCCAAGCCGTCTTTAATCTGAATCCGGATGGTGGATTCGTCTTCCCAGACGGTTTCGGCACCCAATCCGTTAAGGACGCCGATCATCGTCTCCACGTCGCGAATCCGGGGTACGTTGCGAATCAGGCAATCGTTGTTTGATAATAAAGCAGCCGCCATTAACTTCAAAACTGCATTTTTCGCTCCGCTGATTTTTACCACGCCGTTTAACGGCTTTCTACCCACGATCTCCAACTTGTTTTCATTTCTGGTAACGGTTTGAACTGCTTCAGTATCAATCATGGTAAAGCCCCCTAAATATGAGTCGAACAATAGCCATCATATGCATCCCCGTCCCCGGGTGTGACAAAATCCCAACCCGGCTTGTCCACAATCATCATCCTGCAATTAAAGGTTCACAGTACACAGTTCACAGTGCACAGTTATTCGTTCTGTACAGAAGAATGTGTTTTTCAGGTCCATATTTAAGTTCAAAGTCTATGTAAGAGAAGGCCGGGATGAGGTTAACAATCTCAAAATCAGAACCTCGACCCCCGTTATCGTTTACTGTGAACCATATACTGTGCACTATATACCCTTTCAATCCTACTTCCAGTGCCTAATCACAATTTTTCGATATATTCAAAAGAATCCCGACGCTTAATAAACAGATCATCAGGGATGAACCGCCGTAGCTGAAAAAGGGCAGGGTAATCCCGGTGACGGGAATGGACGACGTGACGACGCCGATATTGAGCAAAGCTTGGAATATCAGAGATGAAGTCAATCCGGTGGCCAAAAGCTTCCCGTATGTGTCCCTGGCGGAGATGGCAATCTTATACCCCCTCCACGCTGACAGGAAAAAGAGCACAATAACGCCGACCGTCCCCAGCAAGCCCAACTCTTCGCCTAAAATCGAAAAGATATAGTCCGTGTGTGCTTCCGGGAGATAGTTAAATTTTTGGCGGCTCATCCCCAGGCCCATTCCCAACGGGCCTCCGGATCCCAAAGCATACAACGACTGAATGATTTGCCAGCCGTCGCCGCGCGGGTCTTTCCATGGATCCAAAAAGGCAATCAGCCGCTTGAAACGGTAAGGCTCGATGAACACCAACACCGTGGCCGCGGTCACCCCGAATAACATCAAAAACGATAAATGGCTCAATCTGGCTCCGCCGGCAAAGATCATGATCATGAACGTGGCAAAGATGACGACGGCCGTGCCCAGATCCGGTTCCAAGAGGATTAACAGACAAACGAACCCGACGAAAATGAAGGGAATGATCACCCCCACCATAAGCGTACCGATACCTTTTTTTATCTCGGCAATATAATGAGCTAAGATCAAAATAATCCCCAGTTTGGCATATTCCGAAGGTTGAAAGTTGAAAAAGCCAAGATTAATCCAACGATGGGAACCTTTGATATCTTCCGAGACAAACAAAACAACGATTAACAGCGCAATGGACGTGGTAAGAATCAGCGGAGTCAACCGTCTCCAATGATGATAGGGAAACTTGGCGGCAACCATCATCAGCACGGACCCGATGGCCGCAAATAACAATTGGCGCATGCCGTAATGGAACACATTGGCCCCTTTGGTAATGCGCAAGGATTCCGGAGCGCTGGCGCTGAAAACGGTAACCAGCCCCAAGATCAATAAGATGAGGGTCACCATCAATAAAAATAAGTCCGGAGGATTCCGCTTCATTATCCCTTAACCTCCACCTGTCCGGTATATTCAATATATTGCTCCCAAACTGAATAATATGCCAAATAATGAACGCTCTATTTGATGACGAAACTCAACACACCCAAAATGCCAAGCACTGCTCCGACCATCCAAAACCTCAGCATGATTTGGGGTTCCAACATTCCTCCGAGCTCAAAATGGTGATGTAGGGGGCTCATGCGGAATACCCGTTTTCCCGTGGTCTTATAGGAAATAACCTGGATGATCACTGACAAGGTTTCGGCCACAAAAACCCCGCCGATAATCGGCAAATACAAGCTGGTCCGTGTAAACAATGCTAAAGCGCCCAACGCCGCGCCCAATGCCAATGAACCGGTATCTCCCATAAAAACCTGGGCCGGCGGCCCGTTAAACCAGATAAACCCGGCACATGCACCAGCCAGGGATACAGCAAAAATCGCCATCTCATGAAACCCTTGCAAAAAGGCCAAAACTGCAAAGGCCAAAAGGCTG
>JAKOSX010000237.1 GCA_029776595.1 Bacillota bacterium
AAACGGTATACGCCGGATATCATGGGCTATTTATTCGGCAATTTGCTGGGCATTACTTCCGCCGATCTCTGGATCATGGGCGGCATCGCAATTGCGGTGGCGTTCTTGATATTGGTCTTTTTCAAAGAAATTCAATATTCCACTTTTGATCCGGAGATGGCCGAGCTGTCGGGGATCCCGGCGGGTTGGATCACGCTGGGACTGACGATATTGATGGGATTAACCGTCGTCATTTCACTTCAGGCCGTTGGCGAACTGTTGGTGCTGGCCTTGATCGTCCTGCCGGCTTCCACCGCATATCAACTGACGAAGTCACTTCAAAAAATGATCGCCCTTTCCATGACCATCGGTGTCTCCGTTTCCATCATCGGACTGATTTTAGCCTATTATCTGGACGTCCCCAGCGGTTCCACCATCGTGATTCTCCTGGGTATCTGTTTTGGATTGGCAGTTTTGGCAAAATCGACAAAATGATGTTTGGATATTGGGTGTTGTTGGCTTGCCCCACCGGGGCATTTTTTTATTTTGATTCGGGCACAATGGGATTATAAAATGATGAAAGTATGGTGAGGGATGGATGGCAGAGTTTGAAAATCCGTTTTTAATCAAGAGTCAAAACCCATTCGGCCGGATTGACCAGGTTATCGCCGTGATGAGCGGCAAAGGGGGCGTAGGGAAATCCTCGGTGACGGCATTGTTGGCTTCAGCTTTGAAGGAACGGGGCTTTCAGGTGGGTATCTTAGACGCGGATATCACCGGGCCCAGTATCCCCAAATTATTTGGTGTGGCAGGCCGGCTTCAGACCTATGACGGCCATATCATACCTGCGGAATCGGGACATGGTGTGAAAATGGTATCCAGTAATTTACTGCTGGAAAATGAAGAGGATCCGGTGATTTGGCTCGGCCCGCTGGTGGGCGGGATGATTAAACAGTTTTTTGAAGAGGTCGACTGGGGCGATCTGGATTTTCTGTTGGTGGATTTGCCGCCGGGAACCGGCGACGTCCCGTTGTCGGTGATGCAGACCCTGCCTGTCACCGGTCTGGTGATGGTCTCTTCGCCTCAGAAACTGGTGGCCATGATCGTGAAGAAAGCCATCCATATGGCGGAAAGGATGCAGATCCCGGTGGTGGGCTTGATCGAGAATTACAGCTATTTTCAATGCCCGGATTGTCGGAAGCGGGTGGAGATCTTCGGCGCCAGCCGGGCCCAGTCCATCGCCGCCGAAGTCCGGATCCCGTTGTTGGGTCGACTGCCGATCCGGCCGGAATTGGCCGAGAAAGGCGACGCGGGACAGATCGAAGCCGTCCACCGGGACGAACCGGAATTCTTCAAGGAAGTCACCGACAATTTCCTTGTTCATTCTAATTGTAAAACAAACTGTCAACTGTAAACTGTCCACTGTCAACTATAAATGTGCACTGTGTGAATCCATCACCGGTACCTTGTATCTGACCCCGTTTTTTGTTATACTAAAATCGAACATATGTTTGGATTAAGGAGGTTGTCGGGGTGATTGAGGAGATCGGGGAAAACGTAACAGTGCTGGCGTCCTTTGCCGACGGGAGGCTACAGCCGGTGGTCTTCAAATGGCGGAACCGGATCTACCGGCAGTTGTCCGTCGCCTCCAGCTGGTCTGATTATGAAGGCCAATATAAAAGGGTCTATTTTTCGGTGATGACGGATCGGAGTAACCTTTACGAGCTGTGTTTTCATACGCGCAATTTTCAATGGTGCTTGGTCAGGATCCATCATGATTGAGGGACGGGTGATCTTTCATGTGGACGCGGACGCGTTCTTCGCTTCGGTGGAGCAGCTCACCGATCCCCGGCTGAAAGGGAAGCCGGTGGTCGTCTGCGGTCTCCCTTTGGAGCACGGGGTGGTGACGGCGGCTTCCTATGAGGCCCGCCCTTACGGGGTGGAGGCCGGCATACCGGTGGCCCTGGCCAGAAAATTGTTGCCGGACGGGTATTTTGTGCCGGTGAATATCCCGAAATATCTTTTCTTTTCAACCCGGTTACTCTCTATTTATCTTCAGGTGACGCCTCGGGTCGAGGCCTATTCCGTGGATGAAGTTTTTTTGGACCTGACCGGGGAGGCGGATCCCTGGTGTCGGGCGGTGGATTTGAAACGGCAAATTGCCCGGGAGACGGGGTTGACGGTCTCTGTCGGCATCGGTCCCAACAAATTGGTTCCGAAGATCGCGTCCGATCTCGACAAACCCGACGGCCTGACCCATGGTTTTGCCGGAACAGGTCCCACAGGTATTAGGGCCTTTACCGGTGGAACGGTGCCCGGGAATCGGGCCGAAGACTGCGGCGTACCTGAAGGCATTGGGGATCGTCACTTTCGCAGATTTGGCGGAGGTGCCTCTGGCCCAATTGCGACGGTGGTTTGGGAAGAACGGGGAGAAGCTGTACTGGGCTGCCCGGGGAGTAGACGAAACCCCTGTGGTGACGCTGGACCAGTCGCCACCGCTGAAAAGCAAAGGCCATGAGATCACCTTTGACCGGCCGTTGGGGTCGGCGGATGAGGTTCAGGCGGTGATCTGGGAGCTGTCCGGTAGGTTATGTTTTGAGCTGCGTAGCCAGCAACGGTTGGCGGGAGGCATTCGGTTAAAGCTGAAACCCGTTATCGGAAAGGCCGTTACCCGGCAAACCCGGTTAACGGCCGCCACTGCAGACGACGCGGTGATTGCCAGGGCCGCCTTTCAATTGTATCAGCGGGAAAACCTCACGAATCTGCGCGGGTTGGGTATTTGCGGGATTTATCTGGTGAGTTCTGCCGCCGTCCTCGAACAGTTGCCGTTGTTCGAGGAAGTGTCCCAGCGGGGGCACCGGTTACAGACGGTCATGGATCAACTGAAGCGGAAATACGGAGAGGGAATTCTGGTCCCGGCGTTGAATTTGTTGGCATCGGAGCCGAAAGGTTCCGGAAAACGTTGAACAGACGGTGGGTGGAGCGGATGGGGGAACTGTTGATCGGTACATCCGGTTTTTCATATCGTGACTGGCGGGGCGTCTTTTACCCCGAATCGATAAAACCCGGCATGATGCTGGAGTTTTATGCAGCCCATTTTCCCCTGTTGGAGCTGGACTTCAGCTATTACCGGATGCCGGATTATAAAACCATGGCCGGGATGGAACGAAGGACGCCGGATGGGTTTTTGTTTGCCGTGAAAGCCCATCAATCCATGACCCATGCCTTCTCCGGAAACTCTGAAATTGACCGGGAAGCCTTTCGGACGTTTCGCGCGGCGTTGGAACCTTTACGGGCCCAGGGAAAGTTGGGATGCGTTTTGGTCCAGTTTCCCTGGAGTTTTCAGTATACTCCGGCGAACCTCTCCTATTTGCGTTTTGTCCGGGAGGAACTGTCCGACGATCCGGTGGTGGTGGAATTTCGAAATGCTCAATGGGTCCGAAAGGAAGTGACTCATTTCTTGGTCGAACATCAGTTGGGTTTTTGCTGTGTGGATGAGCCCAGGCTGAAAGGGTTGTTCCCGCCGGTGGTCGGGGCCACGTCGGATCTGGGATATATCCGGTTTCACGGCCGTAATGCAGCCAAGTGGTGGAAACATGAACAGCCCTGGGAACGGTACGACTATCTGTATACCCGGAAAGAGCTTGAAGAATGGCAGCCGAAGGTGCTCAAGTTGATGAGCCAAACCCGGCGGACCATGGTGTTGTTCAACAATTGCCATGCGGGCCAGGCGGTGATCAACACCCGCATGCTTCGGGAACTGATGGGGCTATAGAGTGTGAAGGCGTTATCGTCAAATATCGGGCCTTAAAACAATTGGAGTTCCGCAGAGAATTCTTTCAGGAAAGCCCGGATATCCGGGTCTCGGATTAACATGGCGAAGCAGCGCCGGACGGCGGTTTTGAACTCAGGCCGGATGGGAAACGGATTGTCTTCCCTGGCCAACGGGCAGAGGCCTCCGGCCCGGGGATCGACTTTGACCAGCAGGATATCTTTTGGAGTGATGATGGGCGTCAGCGGAAAAATCCGGCACGCCAACGGGCGCATGGTGCGAGGACAACTGCCGTTGCAGGTGGCCAGCAGGACCGGTTGTCCGTTGAGCCGGAAATTGGCTTCGGTGATGGTGAGAAAATCGGAGGATTGATGGAGTTTTTCCTCACCGGGGAAAAGGTACATACCGGTTTCGGTGTCTGTTCCCCTGCAGCAGACTTGGTCACAGAGGCGGCCGCAGTTAAACCGCAGCGGATGGACGCGGTCAAACATGCGATATGCTTGAAGATATAATGTTTTTTTATCCATAAAAGAGCTCCTTTTTGGAAGATTGAGCGAGTGGTCGTAATACCCATTATAACACAGGAGGTGGTTGCCGTGTGAAGTGGAACCCCGGTTGATCACCTTTTGGAAATACGGCGAAAACCGAAACCATATCGGGATTTCTTAGATGTGGCAGGCCGAAAAGCGTAACGGGAGTATTATTTAAAGGGTTCGGAATGAAATGGCCTGTGAAAATCCACCAATCCAGGATGCTGTCACCGGCAATGGCAAGATGTTACGAAAGGTTATTGCAGCTAAAAGGCGAAATCGCACCTATGAAGGTTGCAGGCATCATCGGACGGATGGACTCCTGCAACAGGAAAAATCTCAGCAACAAAGGAGTGCGAACTATGAAGAAAATCATCGTAGCCATGTGTGTCACAGTTTCCATGTTGGTTTCGATCTCTACCGCCGCTTTCGCCAACCTGTATTCGGTGGAAGCGGAGAACGGAAAGATATTGCGGCCGACGGGGATCAGCATCGACGGCAGCGGCATCTTCACTTCCGGCGGCGACTTTACGTCGGACCATTATCGGGCGGAAGTGGGGTATGGCGCTTTTTCTTCGATTACTGTCAGCGGCGCTTATGAGAAGGAAGGCGATGTCGAACGCCTTCTGGCCAAAGCCTATGTCAGTCCGGTGCATGATGAAGAAGGGTATACCCTGTATGCCGGATATGACTTGAAAGCAGGGGAGCTGGCCATGGTCGGCGCTTCCGTATGGATGGATTATAAATATTTCTTCGGTTTCGTGAATGTGGAATCGGATGTGGACCGTTCCGGGGAACGAAGCCTTTCGGTAACTCCCGGAATTAACCTGCGGCTCACATCGAAATTGCGGGTACTCGGCGAAGCGGAACTGGATGCCGAGGATATGGATGTGGCAGAGCTTAGAGCCGGAGTCCAATACAATTTTGCCGATAAGCTCGCCGGTAAAGTGGTCGTGATCGAAGAGAAGGACTTACAGGACGACACGGTATTTCAGGCCGGATTGTCCATGGAAATTTAACGTGAATGAAACGGGTCATCGGAAGAGCCGCCCAAGGGCGGCTCTTCTTTTAATATTTACGCAATTGTAATATCTGCCAGGGAGAATCCGATCTATAATAAAAAAGTATTTGCATGTGCGAAGGGTGAATGATAACATGCTCAAGCCAAAGTTGCTGACGACGTTGAAAAATTACGATTTTTCTCAGTTTGCGGGTGACCTGTCGGCCGGTATCATCGTGGGAATCGTGGCCATACCCTTGGCGATTGCTTTCGCCATTGCCTCGGGGGTTTCCCCGGAGAAGGGGTTGTTTACGGCGATTGTGGCCGGATTCCTGATTTCGGCGTTGGGCGGCAGCCGGGTCCAGATCGGCGGCCCCACCGGAGCCTTTGTGGTCATCGTTTACGGAATCGTTCAAAAACACGGTTTGGACGGGTTAACCGTTGCGACGATGATGGCCGGTATCCTCCTGATTCTCATGGGATTGGCCGGGTTCGGCTCAATGATTAAGTTTATCCCGTATCCGGTGATTGCCGGATTTACCAGCGGAATTGCTGTTATTATCTTCTCTTCGCAGATTAAAGACTTGCTGGGTTTGGCCATGGGGGAGGTCCCGGCCGAGTTCGGCGAAAAGTGGATTGCTTACTTCAGCCACTTGGATTCGGTGAATGTTTACGCTGTCGGGATCAGTCTGGTCTCGTTGCTGATCATCGTTTTCTGGCAGCGTATTTCGAAGAAAATTCCCGGATCGCTGGTGGCTTTAATTGTTGCCACGGTGGCGGCGGCTGCGTTGGAGTTGCCGGTGGAGACCATCGGCAGCCGTTTTGGCCAAATTCCTTCTACGTTGCCCATGCCCCGTCTTCCCCGGGTGGATTTTCAGACGTTTAAATCTTTGATACAGCCGTCATTCACCATTGCCGTCTTGGCGGGGATCGAAGCGTTACTGTCGGCGGTGGTGGCCGACGGGATGATCGGAGGAAAACACCGGTCCAATATGGAGTTGGTGGCCAACGGCGTGGCGAACCTGGTGGCTCCGTTGTTTGGAGGGATTCCGGCCACCGGCGCCATTGCCCGGACGGCCACCAATATTAAAAACGGCGGGAGAACACCGGTGGCGGGGATGATCCATGCGTTGACCCTGCTATGTATCATGTTGTTCTTCGGGAAATGGGCTTCCTACATTCCCTTGGCCAGCTTGGCCGCTGTATTGGTGGTGGTAGCCTACAATATGAGCGAATGGCGTTCGTTTGTGGCATTACTGCGCGGTCCCCGCAGCGACGTCTTGGTCCTGCTGTTAACGTTCGGCTTGACGGTGATCCTGGATTTAACGGTTGCGATTGAACTGGGTATGGTCATGGCGGCATTTCTGTTTATGCGGAGAATGGCCCAGGTAACTCAGGTGAATGTCATCACCGGTGGGATGGATGATGACCATGAAGAGGAAAGGGAAGATGCCGGAAGCAAAATCCATGTACCCAAAGGTGTCGAGGTGTACGAGATCAACGGGCCGTTGTTCTTCGGGGCAGCCCATAAATTCGAAGAAGCCCTGAGCCAGGTGGAGAGACGGCCGCGCTTAATGATCATCCGGATGCGTTATGTCCCGGCCGTGGATTCCACCGGCCTTCGGATGTTAGGGCAGATTGTGCGGAAAAGCCGTAAGCAGAAGATTGGGGTGATTCTCTCCGGCGTCCAGGAACAGCCCATGCATGCCATGGAACAGGCCGGGTTGCTGGACTTAATCGGCCGGGAGAACGTATGCACCCATTTTGACGCTGCCGTTCAACGGGCCGAAGAATTGCTCCGGCTTGACGGAACCAACGGGGAAATAAATGAAAAAGCAGGATAATGCGGATTATTTGTCAAAAACCTCATCGAGGTGATCCTGATGAAACCTTTTCTAACTGTCATTTTGATACTCGGATTGATCGTGGGTGTCACTTCCAACGCTGCCGCTGAAATCCTCTTTGGGGTCAGCGGGGAAGTGGGCAAGGCCGACGTGGATGTGGATTATCGTTCGTTGCCCAATGATTTTTCCGACTCCCCCAACCAATGGGCATTGACCGGCAATCTCAATCTTCTCGGTACCCATGTGGACCTGACCCTGGGGAAAGCCGATATGGGCGAGAGGCAACTATCGTCCGTGGATGTACGGGTTGGATGGGAACTGGGCCTGGATCTCCTGAAAGTGCGGGCTTTTGGCGGCGGCCAACATTATCGTTTCACCGATGATACATTGCCGTCCGACCCTCGGAAAAACACCTTCACCAGTCTGGTGGTAGGAGCCGGGATCCAATCGGAAATCAAGGATGTTACCGTTTACGGTACAATTATCGTCCCCTTGAAGACCCGGTTTGAAAACGATGCGCTGAAGGACAACGATGCGGATCTCAGTTATGTGGAAGTCGGCGTTGAATACGCCCCCAT
>JAKOSX010000238.1 GCA_029776595.1 Bacillota bacterium
GAGGTTGCAATCCCTTGGATAGGCGATAATTGTTGATCTCTTCGAACGTCTTCTGCTCCACATCATTTAACAGATGAGGTGTCTCCGCTTCGCCTTTGGATTTGGCTCCCTGGCATCCGAATATCGCCAAACCCAAAATAAATGGGAGGACCAGCATCAATCGTTTTGTACCGAACATTTCTCTTCCCCCGTTTTTTGATTATCCTAACCCTTATTAGGGTGGACACAAACGGATTTCCTATACATTGCCCGCAAAGTCTCCTCCGTTTTCACTAAAAAGAAAAAGCGCCGCAACTGATCAGATGCAGCGCCCGGATTTTACGTGGGATTGCTTTCCGGTATCTCCGTGAAGACCGGCATGGTGACTCTCCGGAAAATGCCCAGCCGTTTCATAGTATTCAAGGCATAGATTAAAATCGGCGTCGTATGGGCATCCACCATTTGGCCGGTGACGACGAAATTGAACATGGCTTCCATGTTGGCATTGTCCCAATACTCTTTCCCATACACATTCATCAGCAAGTACCCTTCATTTTCATGAAAACTGAAGTTTTTAACCACCATGTCAAAGGTCTTTCCGCCCATGTCAAACGCATTAATGAAAAAGTCATTGCTTTGGACCGAAACAACAAAATTATGGACCACAAAATCTTTCTCCCGGGACGAGGCGGCATACAGAGGAACCAAATCCTCCAAACGGAGCACGGTTTGGATGGGTAATGCTTCATAATTGCTTAAATCATACGGATCCTGCGTAAAGCCGGTCACCACGTAGCCCAAGAAATCATAAGTTACCATGAAATATGACCTTCCTTGCTCTGGGACATCCACCGCCACCACCAAGGGAGGTATCACATTATCGGTTTTCCCCCGGTAAACGGTTGCCGGCATCTCGGTCAGCCAGGGAAGTTTAATGGTGGAGAAAGGCCCGTACTCCCACTGGTTGAGGATCACATGGCGACGGATCTCCGCCATCAATGTCTCCACGTACACCCCGGACTGCGGGCTGTCGGCATCGGGAACCACGTCAAAACGGGGCAGGACCGGCGGATCCGGATACAAATCGAAGTCCGCGATGGCCTCGTCCGGTTTCGGCAGGGAAAAGACGTCCTCCGGCAAAGGTTCATTGACCGAATGATAGGTAAACTCGTCGGTGATCACATTGCCCCGATCCTCGTTGATCCGGCGAATCGGCAAAAAGCGGATCGGATCATACCAGACGGTTAACGTATAAAGGCGGCTGCCGGGATAGCTCTGCCCGGCAATGGTGATATTTTGCACCGAAACCGTATCGCTGCTTTGGAGGAACATAAACAGGTCTTCTTGGAGTTTGTAGAGGGCGCTCTCAACTTCCATGGTTTGCGGCGTCTGATAGTATATCTTCTGTAGAATATCATATTCCAGCCGCAGCCCTTGCCGGTCGTTGACGATCTTCGCCCGCCAGACCGGTTCCAACTGATTGGAAAGCTCGTCAGGCGGAGCTTCCAGATTCACCGAATAGGCAATGCCCCGGGATCGATCATAATAAACCTCATACGTGACCGCAGCATTGATAAAACTCCCCGTTTGCGACGTGGTACGGAGAGTATAATGGACGGAATTTAACACCTGATTCACCTCTTCCCCTTCATTTCCAGTCTATGACATATCCAAGCTTTGCCGGATTCCACTGTTTATCTCAATCGTAGGCTTTGGACCGGATGAACAAATGGTTTCCCAAGATCTGCGACGGCGGCGTTTGGGTGTAGTGCCAACGGCACGGATTTTTCCGATATGCGCAAAAATGGGTCTTCCGGTAAACCGGGTCCTCGCCCTGCAAAGCCCGGGAAGCCGCCTGTTTTGCAGCGACCATCATCGGTTGCTGCGAATTATACGGTGCCTGCCAAAACCGGTTATTGGCGTAGGCTTCAAACTGTCCCGGCGCTTGAATCACCTGTAATATGGTTTTGTTTTCGGCTCGTGCCTGATTGATGATGGAAGCCCCCACCCCGACCTTTCCGTTTAAAATCTCCGATTCCGCTTCGGCCCAGATAATCCGGGATAAAATTTCCAAATCCGTCATCAAAACCACCTCTTCTTTCCGCGCGGCAACTCTATTGACAATATATGACCCGATCCCGGGATTGATTCGGCCAATATTCGTTTATTTTCCAACCCCCGGCAATATATTATTTCAAAGGAAATTTTTGCAACTTTTCTGGTTTTCTGGATATCCTAAGACTGTTAATTTTTGATAAGGAGTACACCATTGAAACATTGGATTTTTCTCGATGAATATTCCGAGGGCGGAATCTGTTACATGTTGGCGAAAAAGAGCAATGGCGGAACCCTGTACCGCTGGGAACCGCTGGCTTCCCGGATTCACGGGTATGAAGCGGCCATTTTCCGCCAAAATGCCGAAAAGCGTTGCAAAATACTGGCGGCTACCGACCCCATGGGGATTTTACCCCTGGAAAAACCCGTAAACCACCAGGGTCGGTTATGGATCGGCTGGGAAGCGCGCCAGGGAATCAGCCCCTTTTCCCCCAATTACCAGGCGCCCGAATTATCCCGTCTCATCCGGGATCTTTATCCCTTGATCTCTTCCTACGAACAATTTCATTACCGCGGCACAGTCGTGGGCCGTCCGGATTGGCACCGTATTTACCACGATAAAAACGGTTTCTTCATGGTTGATCCGTGGTGTCGGCCATACCTGGTATCCCCGGACACGCCCCTTCCAACCGGATTGGATGCTTGCCGCACCCCGGAAAGTTACTTCGGGGATCCTCACAGCCAAGCCGGAGACATCTTTTATCTGGGGCTCCTCATTTACGTGCTGCTCAGTCAGCATCTCCCTTTTGCCCTGGAGGACGGCTGGCCCACCACCGCCATACTGAAAGGCGACATCATCCCCGTCACCCACTACCGCCCGGAGCTCAACCCGGGAATCAGCCGTCTCTTGACCCGGATGTTGTCGCTGAAAAAATATGAGCGCCCCACGGCGCTCCAAGTGAAACTCTTCTGGAAAGATATGATAACCCGGGAAAATTACCTGGCGACGGAAGCCGAAAAAGTGGTCCACCTTAAAAAATACCGGCAGGAACTTAAGGCCCGTTCCATCCGGAAAATCTGCGTCCGGACCGGATTGATTTCCTTAATGACTGTGGCCGCTTTGTTCTCAGGAAAGTTGATGTGGCAAACGTTCAACCGGAAACCTCCGATAACCCGGGAACTGGTGGAGTCCTTTTATCACAGCCAAAGCTCCTTGCTGGCCTCCTCCGTCGCTTCCGGAAAGGGATTATTTCAAGACATCGTCCAAGCCCGCAACGAACGGTTGCAACTCATTACCGAACTGTTGGGGCATCCGGTCATTGAAGTGAAAGATCTGGCCATCCAAAAGCAAACGCCGGAAC
>JAKOSX010000239.1 GCA_029776595.1 Bacillota bacterium
ATCCCGGATACCGTAAAATCTTAAGAGAATTTTGTTGGGAAACGGCCATTATTACATCCGTTGCGAAAGAGCGGGAGAAAAAGAACGATGAAGAAGATTTGGACGAGTTCCGGATGTATGCCGATTACAAAGAGCCGTTAAAGAAAATTCCTCCCCACCGGATCTTGGCTTTAAACCGCGGCGAGAAGCTGGAAGCTCTTAAAGTCGGGTTGGATGTGGATCATCAAGCGGCCATCGATCTTTTGAAGCGGGAGATCATCGTGAATCCGGAAGCTTTGTTCATTGCGGAGTTGGAAGAGGCGGTGGCTGACGGATATAAACGGTTGTTATTTCCTTCGCTGGAACGGGAATTGCGTTCAGCGATTACGGAAACTGCCGAGGAACATGCGATTAAAGTTTTTGGATTAAATCTTCGCCATCTGATTTTACAACCTCCGGTCAGACAAACCCGGGTGATGGGCATCGATCCGGGTTATCGAACCGGCTGCAAGGTTGCTGTGGTGGATGAGACGGGGAAATTATTGGACACGGCTACCATTTACCCCCATCCTCCTCAGGAGAAACGGGAAGAAGCATTGGCTGTCTTGGCAGAACTGGTGCAAAAGCATAACGTGGATTTGATATCCATTGGCAACGGGACTGCTTCCCGGGAGACCGAACTTTTGGTGGCCGAGTTAATCCATAGGCTGGAGGGGAAGAAAACCGCCTATTGCATCGTCAGCGAAGCCGGTGCTTCGGTTTATTCTGCTTCAAAATTGGCGAAAGAAGAGTTTCCGGATTTGGATGTTTCGATGCGGGGAGCGGTATCCATTGCCCGCAGAATTCAGGATCCCCTGGCGGAGCTGGTGAAGATCGAGCCTAAGTCCATCGGGGTCGGATTGTACCAACATGACGTCAATCAGAAGCAGCTTTCCGAGGCGCTGGAAGGCGTCGTGGAGTCCTGTGTCAACTATGTGGGCGTCGACTTAAATACTGCTTCGACTTCGTTATTGCAGTATGTTGCCGGGATCCAACCGGCTGTCGCCAAAAATATTGTGGCGTATCGAGAAGAAAACGGGAAATTTGAAAGCAGGGAACAATTATTGAAGGTAAAACGCCTGGGAGAACAGGCGTTCATTCAGGCGGCCGGATTTTTAAAGATAACCGACGGTAAGGAGCCGCTGGACGCCACCTGGGTGCATCCGGAGTCCTATGAGGTCGCCCGGCACTTATTGGCCAAGCTCGGGTTCGAAACCAAAGATATTTTAATCAAAGAAAAATTGGCTGAGCTTAAAGTCCGGCTACAGCAGGTCGATGTAGAGCGGATGGCGGAAGAATTGGGAGTCGGGAAACCAACCTTGAAAGATATTATCGAGGCTTTGGCCAAGCCTGGCCGGGATCCTCGGGAGGACTTGCCGAAACCGATTTTCCGTAATGATGTCCTGAAGATGGAGGATTTGCGGCCGGGAATGGTGCTTACCGGGACCGTCCGGAATGTGGTGGATTTCGGGGCTTTCGTGGATATTGGGGTGAAACAGGACGGCCTGGTGCATATTTCCCAACTGAGCGACCGGTATGTCAAGGATCCCAATGACGTGGTAGCTGTCGGCGATATTGTCGAGGTGCGTGTGCTTGAGGTGGACCTGGCCCGGCAGCGGATCGCATTGACCATGAAGAAGGAGACGGGGGTGGAGTCGGTAACCGGCAGGCAAAACCAAGACCACAAACAAATGGCTTCAAAATCCGTGCGTAAGCCTAAAGAACATGGTCCGAAGCCTTTAGATGCCGCTACGTTGAAGGAACGATTGATGAAAGCCGGGTTTAAAGTGCGGTAATTTAAGTTGTGTGTTTGCTTTGGGTTCACAGTACATAGTTCACAGTGCACGATTTGATGATCGAGGTCCTAGGTTCTGAGTGATAGAAGGAACGCATATATGCGTTCCTTCTGTGTTATAGTGGATGATATTTTGATTAGGGGTTCTGAGTCCTGCATTCGGAGTTCTGGGCAATGGAGGGAACGCGTAGCGTTCCCTGCCTAAACCCAGGACCTAGAATCCAGCACCTAGTGCCCAATCCTCTACATTTTTTCCTTTAACCGCAATTCCCCTTCGAGAAAATCGATGAATTGCTTGGCGGTTCTTCCGGAACGGCCGTTGTGTTGGCGTTCCCATTGGAGGGCCCGTTTCTCCAGGGTGTCTTTATCGATGGGTAAGGCCCTCTGTTTGGCCAGACCGTTGACAATTGCCAAGAAATGATTTTGATCCGGAGACGAATACGTCAGCGTGATTCCGAAACGGTCGGCCAGTGACAGTTGTTCCTGGACCGTATCGTTGCCGTGGATGTCGTTTTCACGGTCGGCAAAGGTTTCGCGCAACAGGTGGCGGCGGTTGGAGGTGGCGTAGATCAGGATGTTGGACGGCTTATTCTCCAGGCTGCCTTCCAGGATCGCTTTTAAATGCTTGTATCCGGATTCTCCGCTTTCGAAGGTCAGATCGTCGACATAGATGAGGAATTTAAGGCCGCGGTGGCGCAGTTGGCCGGTGATGGCCGGGAAATCGACGAGATCATCTTTATACACTTCGATAATTCGCAGGCCTTTTGGGGCGAAGGGATGCAGCAAGGCTTTGACCGATGACGATTTGCCGCTGCCCCGGTCGCCGTAAAGCAAAATATGATTGGCCGGAAGGCCCTCGACAAACCGGCGGGTATTGTCTTGGAGGATTTGTTTTTGTTCCTCATAACCGATGAGCTGATCGAAGGTTATCGGGTCCGGATGGTGTACCGGATGAAAACTTTGGGTGGAATGCTGCCAAACAGCAGCGTGATATCTGCCGAAAAGTCCGGCGCCTTGGGTTTGAACGGCAGTGGCCAGGGTTTCCCGGAAGTTTTCGATTTCTGCCTGCGAAATGGCTATCGTTCGTATATCCCGCTTCGCAGCTCCCGAAATTTGCTCGGAAGGATCCCAATGCATCAGTTTTAGAAGGATTTCCAGATCGGAATCCACTGCCTTCAAAACGGTTGGAGGGATTTGGCGGCTTTCGCCCCGCTCGCAATGGAGAGTGAAATAGTTTTCGTCAAAGCGAATGATGTCGTTTAAATACGTTGTCCACGGATTGCCGTAGGGATGATACTCCAACAATCGGCCGTACCATTCGTAAAATGAGCCGGTGGGGTTCGGTTGGTTGTCTAATTCCAACAGTTCCCGGATGAGGCCGGTGTGTTTTACCGTGCGGAAGATAATCAACTTTTCCAACAGTTCGGTAACAGGTTTCAGTTCTTCGTTGATGGACATGAAATCACCTCGTCTAGGACTTAGTCACCTCTTCTTTTATGAAAACATAATCTATGGGAGAAAACAAGGGAAGAGGTCGGTTTTGTTGGTTAAATATTTATCACAATTTAATATTGTGTTCGTTGGAATGATTTGCAGCTTGGTTACAGGGTTGTTGACCGGAGCAGGGGCGTTACCGGTTTTATTTAAACACAATAATATTTCTCGAAAGCTTATGGATTGTCTGTTGGGATTTGCGGCGGGGGTTATGTTGGCAGCCACGTCATTTAGCCTGATCATACCGGCCATTGAGAGTGGCGGGGGCGGGGTGCGTGGGGCGTTCTTAACATTGACGGGGATCATCATCGGTGCTGTATTCGTTGATGTGATCGACCGCTATTTCCCGGACACCAATTTATATCTGGGGCCCAGTCAAAATCATTATAATCTCAAGAAAATTTGGCTGTTTACTTTGGCCATTACCATTCATAATTTTCCTGAAGGGATGGCTGTGGGCGTTGGTTTTGGCAGTGGGGATATTGGGAACGGGCTCAGCCTGGCCATTGCCATTGGCCTTCAGAATATGCCCGAAGGATTGGCAGTGGCTTTGCCGTTTCTGCGGGAAGGATTTACGGCTGGTCGGGCATTTGTTATCGCATTGCTCACAGGATTGGTTGAGCCTATCGGTGGTTTGCTCGGGGTCGGCCTGGTCAATGTGGCACGTCCGCTATTGCCCTTGGGGCTATCCTTTGCTGCCGGAGCCATGCTATTTGTGATAAGCCATGAAATTATCCCCGAAACCCATAAAGAACAATCGTCCAAATTGACCACGCATTCGTTGATTGTCGGTTTTGTGATTATGATGTTTCTTGATAATGTTTTAGGCTGAAGTCGGAGAAATTCCGGCGTTATTGGATATAATGATGCTCCCGGCTGTTTTCGATGACAATGCGGGCTGCTTCTTCCGGAGTATCGGCGATCCGGAACAGCTTCAAATCTTTGGGAGAGATGCATCCTGCTGCAAGGACTTCCTGCCGCAGCCATTCGATCAGCCCGTTCCAGAAAGAACTGCCGTAAAGGACGATGGGGAAATGATCGATTTTGTCGGTTTGGACCAAGGTCAGGGCTTCAAACAATTC
>JAKOSX010000240.1 GCA_029776595.1 Bacillota bacterium
ACCGCTTAACGGGTTGAAAGGTTTCATCGAATTGCTGGCCAAAAGCCCGTTAAACGAGGAACAACGCCAGTATGTGGACGGGGCTCGTTCGGCGGCGGACGTTTTATTGTACTTGATCAACAATATCCTGGATCTTTCGAAGATCGAAGCCGGCAAGATGGTCATTGAGCAGATTGGGTTCGACCTGCGCCAAACCGTTGAGAAAATCGTGGTGATGCTCGTGCCGAACGCCTTGGAGAAAGGGTTGGAACTCAACCTCCATATCCATCCGGATGTGCCGGAGAAAGTGATCGGGGATCCGGCCCGGTTGGGGCAGGTATTATACAATCTTATCGGTAATGGGATCAAATTTACCGAAGCCGGTGAAGTCTTCGTGGATGTGGCCAAAGTGGCCGAGGACGGAAAGAAGGTCACGGTCCGTTTTACGGTCCGGGATACGGGCATCGGTATCGCGGCCCAGGATATCCAGAAGTTGTTCATCCCCTTTGAACAGGTAGATCCTTCGACCACCCGAAAATACGGGGGTACCGGATTGGGATTGGCCATCTCCCACGAGTTGGTGAAATTGATGAACGGGAAGATCGGCGTGGAAAGCCAGCCGGGCGTCGGCACGGAGTTCTTTGTTGAGGTTCCGTTGCCGGTGGAGGATGCCCTTCCGAAGGAGTTTCCCAGAGTTTTTCAACGGCTTCAGGCTGCGGTGATTCATACCCGGGAAGATCAGCGGAATATTCTCCTGGATTATCTGGGTGAAGCGGGTCTTTCCGCCACGGGGCTGGAGAACGGGGAAAAGGCCATTGCCTGGTTGATTGCCCAGGTGAAACCGGATGCGGACTGGGTTGTCTTTGCGGACTGGCAGATGGCGGGGATGGCCGTGGAGCAGTTCGTGGCCACGATGAAGGCCTTGCCCATGATGAAACGGGTGAAATTGGTTCTGGTGACGCCGACGGTCAAGGAGAAAATCAACGGGATCGATGGGTATCTCCTGAAACCGGTATGCCGGAACGACCTGCATAAGCTGTTGGAGTCCCTTGTGGGCCTGGGGAGTGTCCCGAGTCCCGGAGGGGTGTCCGAAGCACACGAGGCGGCGGGGATGGACTTGTCTTGGATGAAAATATTGCTGGTTGAAGATAATGAAGTGAACTGCAAGATATTGACGAAAATGCTCTTGTCCCGAGGTATCACCTGCGATATCGCCTTGAACGGCCTGGAAGCGGTCCGTGCCTGCCAGGACAAAGAGTACGATTTAATCTTTATGGACTGTCAGATGCCGGTGATGGACGGCTATGAAAGCACCGCCGAGATTCGTCGGTTGGAAGGGGGCTGCCGGCGGACGCCCATCGTGGCGATGACGGCCCATGCCATGGAAGGTGACCGGGAAAAGTGTCTTAAAGCCGGCATGGACGACTATCTGAGCAAACCCATTGATTTTCAGGCCATGTTCGCCTTGATTGAGTCATATGCCTTGAAGAAATTGGCCGGTACGGCCAAGAACCAGTTGGCCGAAGCCAAAGAGAACTTTAGGAAAGATTCGGGGTTTGACGCGGGCGTGGTGGATGAGATCTTCGGAGACTTTATCCGCCTGCTTCCGGAGTGGATGCGTCAAATGACAGCCGCGCTGGAGGAGAAGGATCGGGAGACTGTGAGGAACCTGGCCCATAAACTGAAAGGTTCCGCCGGCAATCTGCGTTTGACCCGCCTTTCCCAATGGGGCGTGTTGATGGAGCAAGCGGCAAGGGAAGGGAACCTGGCGGTGTGCGGGGCCCATTTTAAAGAGGTGCAGGTTTGGGTCGCTGAGATACTGGAAGATAAAAATCCGGGCTGATTTCAGCCCGGATCCGTTTTGTCAACAGGGTTTGGCCTTACGGGGACAGCCGTAAAGCGGGAGTGAATAAAACACCTGAAAACAGTGGGGACAATACCATTTACCGTCGGCTTGCAAAAGCTGATGGCGGCTGCAACAGGGACAGACCATTGACATCACCTCTATTTACAGAATAGGGGAAAATGTAAAAAAAGTCTATGTCGTGTTGATGGCAAAAATGTGAAGATTTGGTTTATAAAGATTTTATGGAAAGGATTGTCCCGAGAAATACTAATCCTATGAAATGGCGGAAGGAGGGACAATCTTGGCTAACAAAAATAAAAACCAAACGAATCCGGCGAATGCCTCGCAATCCAATGATCAGGAGATCGCGAAAGATTTAACAACGCCGGAACAGGATCAAGAGTTCGCAACGGAATATCAGAGCAATTCGTCCTCCCAAAATGCGAACCAAAAACAACAGCAACAACAAAATCCCCAACGATAACTTCAGTAAAGGCAAAATAGGGTTGGCAACAGCCCTATTTTTATTGTATATTGGTTTTTCTGGAGTACACGGTTCACGGCGCACAGTTCACCCCAAATCCGGATTCCACTGCGCACTGTGAACTGTGTACTGTGAACGAATGCCGCTTAACTTTATTTCCCTCTTATGGTATTATAATAAGGCGGCGGGACGTTGGTGCTTTTTTCCGCCGAGATTTGGATTTCATAGGAGTGTATGGTATGAGTGACATGAAGGTACGTACGCGGTTTGCCCCGAGTCCGACGGGGTATTTACATATTGGCGGGGCCAGGACGGCCATATACGACTGGCTGTTGGCCAAAAAACACGGAGGCCGGTTCCTCCTGCGGATCGAAGATACGGACAGGAACCGTTTCGTTCCCGGTTCGTTGGAAGACATTCAGGAGAGCCTGCGCTGGCTGGGTCTGGAATGGGATGAAGGGCCGGCAGTGGGCGGGCCGGCCGGGCCGTATTTCCAATCGGAACGGCTGGAGATCTATCATCGCTATGCCCAACAATTGATCGACGAAGGAAAAGCCTATTACTGTTATTGTACGCCCGAACGGTTACAGGAAGTCCGGAAAGCCCAGGAACAGGCCAAACAACAAGTGGGTTACGACCGGCATTGCCGGGACGGCGCGCCGGAAGCCCAAGAGGGAATGAAACGGGTGATCCGTTTCAAGACGCCGCTGACCGGAAAGACCATCGTCAAGGATATGCTCCGGGGCGAGCTGGAGTTTGAAAACAATCTCCTGGAAGATTTGGTATTGATCAAGTCGGACGGTTTTCCCACCTATCACTTTGCCAACGTGGTGGACGACCATCTGATGAAGGTGACCCATGTCTTACGGGGTGAAGAATGGCTTCCCAGTACGCCGACGCACGTCCTGTTATATCAGGCTTTCGGTTGGGAGCCGCCGCAATTTGTCCATCTTTCTCTCTTTTTGTCGCCGGACGGCAAAGGGAAACTGAGCAAACGGCACGGTGCCACCAGTGTGAGAGAGTATCGGGAATTGGGTTATCTGCCGGAAGCGTTGTTCAACTTCCTCCTGTTGTTGGGATGGAATCCGGGGAATGACCAAGAAGTCATCTCCAAGGAAGAGGCCATCCAAATGTTCAGCCTGGATCGGGTCAATGCGTCTCCGGTCCGTTTTGCCACGGACAAACTCAATTGGTACAACGGCGTATATATCCGCAGTTTGGAGCCGAAGGATTTGGCCGAACGGTGCCTGCCGTTCCTGCAAAAAGCGGGACTGCTGCCGGATCCCTGCCCGGCGGAGCGCTTCGCATATTTGGTGAAATTGATGCCGTTGGTTCAAGAACGGTTGAAGCTGTTGACTGACGTGGTGGCCTGGACTGACTTTTTCTTACAGGAAGATATTCCGGCTCCGGCCAGGGAGATGCTGATTCCCAAGAAACTGGATGCGGAAACGGCTCTCCGGGTATTGAAAGAGTTGCTTGCGACTCTGGAAGGGGCCGACTTTACCGTTGCCGGACTGGAAGCCGCATTGCACCCGGTTCCGGAAAAATTGGGGTTGAAAATGGGGGATGTCTTTATGCCCCTGCGGGTTGCGGTATCCGGTAAAACCGCCACACCCGGCATGTACGAGATGCTGGAAGCCTTGGGGAAAGAACGGGTGGTGCAACGGATCAAGGCAGCCATCAGCGTCTTAGAGTCTTGTTAATTTGACTGACCTATGTTAAAATTTTCTCATCACGCCGAAGGCCGTATCCTGTCGGAACGGTACTTCATCAGGGCGGGATTGAAGCAAAACATATCCGCTTGGATCAGAGGGACCGAGACGGTAAATAGGTGATTTTATGGAGCCTTTCTGTCTCAGGAAGGCTTTTTTTTGTTCTTACCGCCGGTGCCGTCCAAGCCCGAACCAAACCGATGGATAAGGGGGAAATTTGGATGGCGAAGAGCGTCATCACTTTTTTAAAAGCGAAAAAAGAAGGGACAAAGCTGGCATTATTGACCGCATATGATTATGCCACCGCCAAGTTAGTGGATTCCTGTGACGTGGACGGGATTTTAGTCGGAGATTCGCTGGGGATGGTCTGCTTGGGTTATGAAAACACCTTGCCGGTGACGATGGAAGATATGATTCATCATACCCGGGCCGTCGCTCGGGGAGTGAAGAATGCGCTGCTCATCGGCGATATGCCGTTTATGTCCTATCAAACGTCTCTCTCCGATGCAGTCCGCAATGCCGGCCGGTTGGTCCAGGAAGGCCGTGCTCATGCCGTCAAGTTGGAAGGCGGGGCTCGGGTCCTCCGTCAGGTCCGGGCCATCGTCAAGGCGCAAATCCCGGTGATGGGGCATTTGGGCCTTACCCCGCAGTCTGTCAATGTATTCGGCGGATTTAAAGTCCAGGGCCGGAACCAAGACGTTGCCGCCCAGTTGTTGGACGATGCCCGCCGGTTGGAGGATGCGGGGGTCTTTGCCATGGTGTTGGAATGTATCCCTGAAGAGTTGGCGACCCGGATCACGGAAGCCGTTGCGGTGCCGACCATTGGCATCGGGGCGGGAGCCGGTTGTGACGGGCAAATATTGGTATACCATGACATGTTGGGACTTTACTCCGATGTCCGGCCGAAACATGTGAAAGTCTTCGCCGAAGCCGGGCAACTGATTCAACAGGGTATCCGGGAATACGTTGCCCAGGTGCGCAACTCCGAATTTCCCGGGAAAGAGCATTCGTTCTCCTAAAAGGAACGGAAGGGATGGCTGTAACCGTTAAAAACGCACAAAGGGTGAGAAAGATGATAGTGGCTGAACGGATCAAAGAAACCCGGGAAATCATCGGGTCTTGGCGGAAACAAGGGCTTTCCGTCGGTTTTGTTCCCACCATGGGCTATCTCCATGAAGGGCATAGAGCACTCATTAACAGGGCCAGACAGGAAAACGACCGCGTCGTGGTGAGCCTTTTTGTGAACCCGACCCAATTCGGTCCCAATGAAGACTATGAAAAATATCCCCGGGATTTTGAAAGGGACCGGGAGATCTGCGAAAAGGCAGGTGTGGATCTGCTGTTTGCGCCGTCCGTCGCGGAAATGTATCCCTCCAGGAACTTGGCTTTCGTGGATATTGCCGAGTTGGGCGAGGGGTTGTGCGGCGCGAAACGTCCCGGTCATTTCCGGGGAGTGTGTACGGTGGTCACGAAGCTATTTAATATTGTCCTTCCGGACCGGGCCTATTTCGGGGAGAAAGACGCCCAGCAACTGGCGATCATCCGCCGGATGACGGAGGATTTGAATTTTAACACCCGGATTGTGGCTTGTCCCACCGTTAGGGATGCGGACGGATTGGCGTTGAGCTCCCGTAACGCTTATTTGTCAGAGGTCGAACGGAAAGCGGCTTTGGTCATCCCGCAAAGCCTTCAAGCCGCCCGTCAGGCCATGGACGGCGGGGAACGGGATGCGGCTCGGATTATCGGGATGATCCGGGAAATGATCGCCAAAGAACCGTTGGCTGCCATTGACTATATTGAAGTGGTGGATGGGGAGACGTTGAAACCCGTATCTCGGGTGGAGGGGCCGGTTCTGGTGGCCGTGGCGGTCTTCGTCAGCAAGACGCGGCTCATCGATAATTTCTGGTATAAGGAAGGGTCGACATGTTTCTGACGATGTTAAAATCCAAGATTCACCGGGCTACGGTTACTTCCGCCAACCTTCATTATGTGGGGAGCATCACCATTGATGAAAACCTGATGGACGCGGCCGGAATATTGGAGTACGAACAGGTCCAGGTGGTGGATATCGACAACGGCAACCGGTTTGAGACCTATGTGATTAAGGGGCTCAGAGGCAGCGGCGAGATCTGCTTAAACGGGGCGGCCGCCCGGATGGTCTGCGTCGGTGACCGGGTGATCATCATGGCGTATGGGCAGATGGAGGCGGAACAGGCCAAGGGTCACCGGCCCCGGATCGTGTTGGTGGACGAAGGGAACCGGATTACGGACGTGCGCGGCTATGAAGAACACGGGCAGGTAGGCTGAAGGAGATGGAACGCAGCCTAGTGATTTTCTTTGGAAAGACCGGAGCCGGGAAAGACTATATTGCCCGATTGTTCGCCGAAGCCTTTGACTATTATGTCTATGATGGGGATCGGGATTTACCTGATGATATGCGGGCGGCCGTGGCGGAAGGGCGGACCTTTACCGATGCGATGCGGGACCGTTATGCGGGGATCATCCTGGAAAGAATCGCCGGATTGTTGACTATTTACCCGCGGGTCGCCGTAACCCAGGGTCTTTTCAAAAACAGGCAACGCCATGCCTTGTTGAAGAGCTTTCCGTTTGCCCGGTTTGTCTGGGTGGACGCGGAGGACGGGACCATCGAGAAACGGGTGAAAGCACGGCGAAGCGACGTAACCCTGGACTATGCCCGGCGGATCAATCCTTTATTCGAAATACCGGACTTCGACTGTGAGAAGATCTGCAATGAGGGCGGTGCCGAAGCGATCCTTGAAAAATCCGCGAGCTCGGCGCCAGGATCGGGGCCTGATACAAGAGGCCGTGCCTAAGGGAGAAGAAAGGGCATAGTTTGCGTCAACTTGGCAATAAGCCCTGGATTTGCTATTATTTTTTTCTTGACTATCGTTCCGGTTTGAAGGTATAATTTAATATGCGCATTGGGGGATCGTCTAGCGGTAGGACAACAGGTTCTGGCCCTGTATGCGAGGGTTCGATTCCTTCTCCCCCAGCCATTTTTTCAATGACCGTTGACAGCGTACAGTACACAGTTAACAGTTGTTATAACTGTAAACTGTCAACTGTAAACTGTAAACCATATAACGTGGTCCTATCGTCTAGAGGCCCAGGACACCGCCCTCTCACGGCGGAGACACGGGTTCGAATCCCGTTAGGACTACCAGCTTATCCGTATCTGCGAAATAGAATTTAGATTTAATTTCCCAACCTTCGTTATCAACAGTTATCCGCACAATATAAGTATCTATTAATCGTTTACATTCAAGCAGGTTTGACCTATCGGTTAC
>JAKOSX010000241.1 GCA_029776595.1 Bacillota bacterium
CGATGTCAATTTTCTCATCTTGGACGTCTTACCTACGCTGAATCCAGGGGTTGTCATTCACTTTCATGATATCCCTATGCCTTATGAATATCCCGAAAGCTATCTGACCAATCCCGCTTTCCGGATGTTATGGACCGAGTCCTATCTGTTGCAAGCCTTTTTATGCCTTAACCCCCATTTCAAAATTTTACTCGCCATGTCCTGGATTATGAACGAGCATCTTCCGGAATTTCGCCAAGCCTTTCCTCATTACAACCCGGCTATTCATCGGAATTTCAGCGGCAGTTTCTGGATTCGGAAAAGCGGATAACCGAACCACAGTTCTGCACCTTCATCCTGAATCATAAAAGTATAAATAAATTAAGAACGATGAAAGGGATTTTGCCATGAAAGTCATGACCATTCTTGGTACCCGTCCGGAGATTATCCGCCTGAGCCGGATTATTCCGCTGCTGGATCGCTATACCAAACACATTTTGGTCCATACCGGCCAAAATTACGACTTCCATCTGAACGAAGTATTTTTTAATGAGCTGAAAGTCCGCCAACCCGATTATCTCTTCGATTGCCGTGCCGATTCTCCCATGGAAGAGATCGGTAAGATTTTATGCCATTGCGAAAAGGCCATCCGGACTGAAAAACCCGACCGCATCTTAATATTGGGAGATACCAACAGCGCCCTTTCGGCCTTTGTGGCCAAACGATACGGCATTCCCGTTTTTCATATGGAAGCCGGTAACCGTTGTTATGACGACCGAGTCCCTGAAGAAGTCAACCGCAGAATCATCGATCATTGCAGCGATATCTTAATGCCCTATACCGAACGGAGCCGGGCCAATTTAATCCGCGAGGGCATTGACGGCAAACGGATCTATGTGACCGGCAATCCCATTTTGGAAGTATTGGATTATTACCGGCCCGCGATCGAATCCAGCCAGGCCTTAACCAAATACCGTCTAACTCAAGGCGGCTACTTTTTAGTGACCTTACATCGGGCCGAAAACGTGGATGAGGAAGAACGGTTACGCAATTTTATCAAAGCCTTCCAAAGGATTTACCAACATTACCAGATGCCCATCATCTGCAGTTTACATCCGAGAACCCGGCATCAACTTGAAAAACAAAACCTGACAATGGACAGTGAAGGTATCATTGCCGTTAAACCCTTGGGCCTATTTGATTTTATCCATTTAGAGAAACACGCCGCTTGTGTCCTGACGGACAGCGGAACCGTCCAGGAAGAATGCTGTATCTTTCAAATCCCTAATATTACATTGCGGGATGTAACCGAACGCCCGGAAACCATCGAATCAGGCAGTAATATTGTCACCGGATGCGAACCGGACGCTATCCTCAATGCGGTGCAAATTGCATTAGATACTGCTTGCCAGTGGACTGCGCCAGCCGAATACACCCAAATGCATGTGAGCCGTACAGTCATCAAAATTGTGCTTGGAGCTATTGAATGAACATTTCTGATATGAATGATAGTCTTAACATATCAGTCCATTACCCCATTGTTACCTTGAACGATATGAAAATGCAAAAATATCAACAACTCCTGGATAAATGAAAAATATATTATACCAGGAGGTGAAAAAGCATGCCTACCTTTTTAGATCAAAGAACCAGTCAGGGAGCGAGAGCCGGAACTGTATCAACGGACCCGGCTGCTGACTATATTGGCGGTATCGGTTTGATCGTGAATTCCGCGACCAATATCAGAACCGATTTACAGGCAACAGTCGGCATTCTTCAACCCATCTCCTTAACCGGAAGTTCCTTGACGCTCTTTATTGAAAGAACAACCGTTGCCAACTTGACCACTCCGGGTGCAGGAACCGAAGTCTTCAGACAGACCTTCGGCATTCCGTCGGTGACTATAGCGACCCCGTTTACATTCTCATTATCCGCTGCTGATATTGCTCCGGCCGCAACCGACCCGGACGCTCCCGGACAACTGACCTATGCCCTGTTTGCAACCACCGATGCTGAAGGTATATTTGCGCCTACTTATAACGGCCTGCAAAACTTCAACGGAGCCGCTGCAGCGGACTAATCAGAACATTCATGGATAAAAGGAGTATATTCCTTTTAAATTTCCTTTATTTCAATTCGTTCGTTCGGAAAACAGAAAATCGCCGTTATCATAACGGCGATTTTTCAATCGAAAGGAGGGAAAACGGATGGCTACTTTTTTAGATTACCGGGCCAGTATCGGGTCAACGACATTCGGTTCTCCCAACAGCATCATGTCCACTTCGGCCATTAATCCTAGTTTGATCGGGAGCATCGGCTTAATCGTCGGCAATGCTACCGGTGTCCGGGTCCAATTGCAAGGCCTCATCGGCGTTACAGCAGGTTTGACGCCTGCTACTGTTTTCATTACCATCGTCCGGAACAATCCGGATCCGGCGCTTCCGGCAGGCGGAACTCCCATATTTTCCGCAGTCCATGTTTTAGACTCCAACACCACGAAAACCATTGCCATCAATGCCGCGGATCTCAATCCACCGACCAATCTGCTGACTCCGGGGCAGATTAATTACTCGCTGTTCGTTCAAAACAGCGCCGGCGGCGCTGTCGTCCGAAGCGGGCCGGAAAATTTTGAAGGCATGGCTGTGGCCGGTTAATAAAGCTGACAATCGCCGCTTAAAACGGCGATTGTTTTTTATCCTTTCGTCCCGATTTTACCGGACAAAATCATGGTTGTGCTCCAAACAAGGCACGGGAAATTTCCAGTCTTAATATATTAGACTGAAGTACCGTGAAAATGATATAGGTGGTTTAGCCAAAATGACCAAACTGAGCTTATGTATGATTGTTAAAGATGAAGCGGACACCATCGGTTCCTGTTTGGAAAGCGTCCGGGATCTGGTCGATGAAATGATCGTTGTCGATACGGGTTCTGCCGATGATACGCCCCGAATCGCCGAAAGCCTGGGCGCTAAAGTCCATCACTTCCAGTGGAATGATGATTTTAGCGAGGCCCGCAACTATTCGTTACAATTCGCCCAAGGGGATTGGATCCTCTTTTTGGACGCTGATGAAATACTCGTTCCCCAAAGTAAAGATGCTTTACGCCGGGGAATAACCGATCCCGAAGTCGAAGGGTATTTCATCAAAATCCTCAATCAGCTGGATTATGATAGCCAGCAAGAGATCCGTGCCGACCTGGTATTCCGTCTGTTCCGCAACCGCAAGGAATACCGTTTTCAAAATGCCATACACGAACAGATCCTCGATTCGATTCTGGAAAACAACCCCAAAGCCGTAATCCGCGTCAACGAACATATCACCATTTGGCATACGGGATTTCGCGAACAACGGATTCAAGCGAAAGACAAGCGTAACCGCAATCTCCGGCTGCTCCAACGGGAACTGGAGAGAAATCCGGACAATGCCATGCTTCGTTTCCACTACGGCGAAGAGCTTTTCTATGCCAAGCGGTATGCCGAAGCCATCCCCGAACTGAGAAAAGCTTCAGCCGGCCTTGACCCCCACACCCATTACGTTCCGAAACTATTAAGGGCCTTGATCACCTCCCATTTGATGCTTAACGATTATGGAACAGCGATTCAACTGGTTAAATTCGGCATTTCGCACCTGTCCTTCTTTGCCGATCTCCATTATATCGGGGGATTAGCCAGCCTTGGAATCGGTGATTACTCGTTGGCCCGCACTTACTTTAACAATGCAATAAACACCCCGGAACAACCTATTCACTATGCTTCGGTCAACGGTACCCGCAGTTTCCTCTCCCATTATCAACTGGGCAAAATTGCCGAAGAGCTCATGGAATATGACGAAGCGATCCATGAATATACCAAGGCAGTCCACGACAATCCCAATTTCACCCCGGCCTTGGAAAGCCTCATTGCTTTGCTCAACCCCAGACGAGCCCCTCATGAAGCTAAGGCTAAACTGGAAACCATCATTCGCGATGAATCACCTCTCACGGCTCTGCACATCGGCAAAATTCTCTTTCAACAGTCTGCTTTCGGCCTTGCCCTGGAATATTTGGAGAAAGCAAATAAGAGCCGGGAGTTCCCTGCCGAAGCCGCTATTTGGAAAGCTATTTGTTTATTCCAGCAAGGCCAGGAAGAAGAATCCATGGCTATCCTGCAGTCCTTTACCCAAGACCATCCCCTTTTTGTCAATGCCGCCTTTGAGCAATTTCTCAATCACTGGCTGAAAAAAGACTTGAAACAAGTCGCTGCTTTCCGTCAACCTCTTCTGGATTCAAAGCTGCCTTCAGATATCAAGCAAGTGATACTCTTCCTTCATCAGTTCCTGGCTAAGCATCTGTCACAGCCCCTGCCGGAATCCGGCGAAACCGCATTATTCACCCTAAGTTCTTCCTGCGGCGCAGCATTAACCTATATCTTCATTCGGGCACTGGATTTATCCGAGATAGAATTGATCCA
>JAKOSX010000242.1 GCA_029776595.1 Bacillota bacterium
AAAGTGGGTAAAGACGGCGTGATTACCGTTGAGGAATCCCAAACCATGGGAACCAACTTGGAAGTCGTCGAAGGTATGCAATTTGACCGGGGTTATGTCTCCCCGTACATGGTCACCGATTCCGAACGGATGGAAGCCGTTCTCGACGATCCGTACATTTTGTTGACGGATAAAAAGATCTCCATGATCAAAGATTTGCTCCCGATTTTGGAGAAGATTATTCAACGGGGCAAGCCCCTCCTGATCATCGCCGAAGATGTGGAAGGCGAAGCTTTGGCCACGTTGGTTGTGAATAAGCTCCGCGGCGTCCTGAACGTGGTTGCCGTGAAAGCTCCGGGCTTCGGCGATCGTCGTAAAGCGATGCTCAGCGATATCGCCATTGTCACCGGCGGTCAGGTCATTTCCGAAGAAGTCGGTATGACCTTGGAGAACGCCACTGTGGAAATGCTGGGTCAAGCCCGCCAGGTTAAAGTCACCAAAGACGAAACCACCATCGTGGACGGCCGTGGCGATTCCCAAGAGATCAAAAACCGGATTAATCAAATCAAGATGCAAATTGAAGAAACCACTTCCGACTATGATCGGGAGAAACTTCAAGAACGTCTTGCCAAGTTGGCCGGCGGCGTAGCTGTTATCCAAGTAGGTGCTGCTACCGAAACCGAGATGAAAGAGAAGAAACACCGGATCGAAGATGCTCTCTCTGCAACCCGCGCAGCTGTTGAAGAGGGTGTCGTTCCGGGCGGTGGCGTGACCCTGCTCCAGATCGCTCCGGTTCTCGATAAACTGAAAGAAACCGAATCCGGCGACGTCGCTACGGGTATTGCTCTGGTTCGGAAAGCTATCAGCGAGCCGCTCCGTCAGATTGCTAACAATGCCGGCGTGGAAGGTTCGGTTATCGTTGAGAAAGTCAGCGAAATGAAGTTTGGCATGGGCTACAATGCATTAACCGGTGAGTACGTGGATATGGTTGCTTCCGGTATCGTTGACCCGGCCAAAGTTACCCGCAGTGCGCTGCAAAATGCAGCCAGTATCGCAGCCATGCTGTTGACGACCGAATGCTTGGTGGCTGAAATTCCTGAAAAGGAAAAAGCTCCTGTGCCTGGCATGGGCGGCATGGATATGTAAGATAATAAACCCGGCTTCAAAAGCCGGGTTTTTTCATATTTATATTCCCCGTCCGGCTAAACAGTCTGTTAAACCGGAAGGAATTCCGGCGGTTTGATCCGAAGATCAATGTGGTGATATATGTGGACAAACAGGAATTGGTGCGAATTTTTAATGATATTGGGCTGCTTTTGGAACTGAAGGGGGACAATCCCTTCAAATCCAGGGCTTATTATCAGGCGGCCCGGACGTTGGATGCCTTGACGGATGATCTGGAGACGCTGATTCGCGAAGGCCGGGTGGGGGAACTGTCCGGTTTCGGAGAGGCGCTTGTTCAAAAGGTGGATGAGTGGTACCGGACGGGGACCATTCAATATTACGAAAACCTGAAGGAGGATATTCCGCCGGGGGTTGTCGACATGCTCCGGGTTCCGGGTTTGGGCGCAAAGAAAGTCAGTATGCTCTATCAAACCCTGGGAATCACCGGACTGGAACAATTGGAGGCTGCCTGCAGGGAAAACCGTTTGTCCGCATTGCCCGGTTTCGGAGCCAAAACCCAGCTGAAAATCTTAGCCGGAATCGAGTTTTTAAAAGAGCACAGCCGGGAGTTTTTATTGGCGGACGCCTGGCATCACGCTGTTTCTTTGCTGCAGATGCTGACCGAGGAGCCGGACATTTTCCGGGTGGAAATCGGAGGTAGCCTGCGACGGTTGAAAGAGACGGTGAAGGATATCGATTTGGTGGCTGCTTCGGAACATCCGGAAAACCTGATTCGCAATTTCACCCGGTATCCCGGCATCCGGCAGGTGGTGGCCGGCGGGCCGACAAAAGCTTCGGTGATTCTGGAAAGCGGGTTGGCGTGTGATCTCCGGGCAGTGGCGCCACGGGAGTTTGTCCATACGTTGCAGCATTTTACCGGAAGTAAAGAGCATAATACCGCATTGCGCCATCGGGCTAAAGAATGGGGTTACAAGGTCAATGAATATGGTCTATTCCGGGGAGACACACCGGAATATTGTGAAACGGAAGCTGAAATTTATCAAAAATTGGGATTGGAATGGATACCTCCGGAGCTTCGGGAGGATCGGGGAGAGATCGAAGCGGCTGCTCAGGGCCGTTTGCCGAAATTGATTGAACCGGAGGAGTTGTCGGGGATCTTCCATGTCCATACCCATGCCAGTGACGGGACGGCTTCAATACGCGAAATGGCGGAGCAGGCCATGGCATTGGGCTATTCTTATCTGGGCATCGCGGATCACAGCCAATCGGCCTTTTAT
>JAKOSX010000243.1 GCA_029776595.1 Bacillota bacterium
ACCACCGGATAGAGAATTTCATTGATCAACGTGCTCTTCCCCGAACCGGAAACCCCCGTTATGCAGGTAAACACCCCTAAGGGAATTCGGACATCGATGTTTTTCAAATTATGCTGACGCGCTCCCTTGATCTCCAGGTATTTTCCGTTGGGTTTCCGTCGCCGTTTCGGCACGGCAATCTCCCTTTTCCCGGACATATAAAGGCCGGTAACGGAACGGGGTTCATTCATAATATCTTCCAGAGTCCCGGCAGCCACCACTTCGCCGCCGTGAACCCCGGCACCGGGACCAATGTCCACCAAAAAATCGGCTTCCCGAATCATCTCTTCATCATGTTCCACCACGATGACGGTATTACCCAAATCGCGCAAACCCTTCAACGCATCCAGCAAACGCCGGTTATCCCGCTGATGCAGGCCGATGCTGGGCTCGTCAAGAATATAGACCACGCCAACCAACGACGAACCTATTTGGGTCGCCAAACGGATCCGTTGGGCCTCACCGCCGGAAAGCGTCGCCGACGCCCGATCTAAGGTCAGATAATCCAAGCCCACATTCACCAAAAATCCAAGCCTGGCTTTTAATTCCTTAAGAATCTGACGGGCGATGGCTTCTTCCCGCTCCGTCAGCTTCAAGTTATTGAGGAATTCCATGGCTTCCACAATGGACATCCGGGTAAATTCGCTGATATTCCGGTCTTGGATATAGATGGAAAGACTCTCCGGCTTTAACCGGGTCCCTTTACATGAAGCGCACGGTTTCATGATCATAAACCGTTGAATCTCCCGCCGCATAAACTCGGAACTGGTTTCATGAAAACGCCGCTCCAGGTTGCGGGCAACCCCTTCGAAAGCCGTCACCTGACGCATCTCCCGGTTATGGCCTTGATAATTGATTTCGATCTTCTCACCCCGGGTTCCGTAGAGCAAAATATCCAACTGCTCCGGGCTCAGCTCCTTCAGAGGAATGTCCGGGTTAATGTTGTAATGTTTGGCCACAGCCAGAAGATACTGCAGTGACCAGGAGTCCTGGTCCGAGCTCCAAAACTTGAAAGCCCCCTGATTGAGAGAACGCTCTTTATCCACGATCCGCTCAGGGTCGATCTCCATCTTGAACCCCAATCCCAAACAATCGGGGCATGCCCCGTAAGGGCTGTTGAAAGAGAACATCCGTGGTGTCAGCTCTTCAAAACTGAAGCCGCAATCCGGACAGGCAAATTTTTCACTGAACACGAACTCCTGGCCGTCGGTGGTGACAATGCCCACCAACCCCTTGGCAAGCTTCAATGCCAATTCTACCGAATCGGCCAACCGCTGTTGGATGCCTTCCTTCACCACCAACCGGTCCACCACCACGTCGATGGTATGTTGCTTATACCGCTCCAACACGATGGATTCGCTTAAATCCCGGATTTCGCCGTCGACCCGGACCCGGACATAGCCGTCCCGCCGCAAATCCTCAAACAATTTTTCATATTCACCTTTACGCCGCCGAACCACCGGAGCCAATACCTGAAATTTGGTCCCCTCCGGGAAACGAAGCACATGATCGACGATCTGCTCCACGGTCTGCATGGCAATGGGCTGTTTACAGTGGGGACAGTAAGGATGGCCTATCCGCGCATACAAAAGCCGCAAATAGTCGTAGATCTCCGTCACGGTTCCCACCGTCGACCGCGGATTATGGCTGGTGGTTTTCTGATCGATGGAAATGGCCGGAGACAAACCTTCAATATAGTCCACGTCCGGCTTGTCCATCTGCCCCAGAAACATCCGGGCGTAAGCGGAAAGGGACTCCACATAACGCCGCTGCCCTTCAGCATAAATGGTATCAAAAGCCAAAGACGATTTGCCCGACCCAGACAGGCCGGTGAAGACCACCAAC
>JAKOSX010000244.1 GCA_029776595.1 Bacillota bacterium
AATCCGTTCTTTGATCAATTCCGTCATCAACAGGGCGGCTTCCGTATTGGCACTTTTCCGCTCCGTTTTGCCGGCGTCCAAATAAGGGGGATTCCAAAAGACGAAATATTTGCGGCCTCGGGGCGCACCGTCGCAGTCGATGAGCCGCATCGTGCAACCGGTTAGCTCTTCTGCGTGTTGCCGCGGATTGTTAATGGTCGCCGATGTCCCGATAAACACCGGATCGCTTCCGTAATGGCGGCAAATCCGTTTCAGGCGACGGATGACATTGGCCACGTTGGAACCGAAAACTCCGCGGTATGTATGGATTTCGTCGATGACCACATATTTGAGATTCCCGAAAAATGCGGACCAGGACGGATGTTTGGGCAGTATACCCTGGTGGAGCATATCCGGGTTGGTAAGTACAAAATTGCCTGTATCCCGCAGTTTTTTACGGCTGTTGACAGGGGTGTCGCCGTCATAGGTCCCCATCACCGGATGAGGCCCCCGGTAATTTTCCAACAAGCGGGACCAGGATTTCAGCTGATCCTGAGCCAAGGCTTTGGTGGGATATAAAAACAACGCCCGGGAGCGGGGATCCGCCAGGTAACTTTCGAAAACCGGCAATTGGTAACAGAGAGTCTTCCCGCTGGCCGTTCCGGTCACCACCACCGTATGTTCTCCGTGACGGGCCGCATTGACGGCCTCGGCCTGATGGAGATAGAGACGGGTAATGCCCCGGGCTGCCAGCAACGCCCGGATCTCCTCGGGAAGAGGTGGGTCCGCCTGGCCGTAAACCGGCTCACGGCTTTCCAGCTCTTTCACGAAAACGATCTGTTCCTGATAAAACGGACTGGACGTAATATGGTTCAAAAAACGCTGGACGTTCATGGTTACACCTGGTTTCTTTCGTTTCCGGAAGTATTCTACATGCCTTCCTACCCTCCCTGCTTTGGCTGCCTATGTTTTAACGTTGAAGCACCGGCACCCGTTGCAGCCGTTCCAGAAGGCGGCCGACGGAAATCTCGGCCAGATCGGCCATATCCAGTTCCATCCCGTTTTCAATCATCCGTTTCAAAAGATTGGACCGGGTAAGGTCTCCGATGACAATGGCTCCGACGATCCGGTTTTGACGGATAAAAATCCGCGTATACCGGTTCTGTCCGCTCTCTTCTTCAACCACCGACCAGGTATCGCCCTCCTCCGCCACGGAACCCATGGAAAATACCGTGAGTTGAAAGGCATTTAAAACCGTCACCGGCACCTGCGGCCGGTAAACCGCAAGATATCCCGACATATTGGAACCGGCCACCTTTCCCTGGGTCATGGCTATGCCCCACAGCCCGCCGGTCTGGCCTGTATATTCGGCCACGTCCCCGGCTGCATAAATATTGGGGATATTGGTTTGCATCCTTTCGTCCACCAAGACGCCCCGTTCTCTTTTGACCGAGGTCTCTTCCAAGATATCCAGGTTGGGTCGGATCCCCGTGGCATAAATCACCATGTCACAGTCTATCCTCTTTCCACTGCCCGTGACTGCCCCTTCGCAGCCCCGTTCCCCGTATACTTCGGTAACTTGGGTACCGGTTAAAACCTGAACTCCGAAAGCTTCCATCCGCTTTTTCAGGATAGCGGAGGCCGTGTCATCCAGTTGATTGGGGAAGAGTCGCGGCCCAATCTCCACCACCGTCACTTTCTTTTGATGGCTGCATAAAGCCCAGGCCGTCTCGATCCCCTGGACGCCGCCGCCAATGTTTAAGATGCGGGATTTCTCACTTACCCGTTCCCGGATGCGCCGGGCATCCGCCAAAGTTCTCAACGTATAAACATCAGCGGTGCAACCCGTTTTCAGCTGTAACGGGCGATTGGATGCGCCGTTGGCCAACAGCAACACGTCGTAGGTGTCCGACGAACCGTCAACCAAACGGACGGTCTGACGCTCCGGATCGATCCCCGCCACTTTCCGTCCGAGAAAAATGTTGACCCGGTGGGCTTCATACCATTCTTTCTTTAGAATCAGCCATTTCTCTTCCGCAAGGTCGGTCATAAGGTTTTTGCTGAGTTTCAACCGGTAATACGGATAAAAAGGCTCCTCGCCGTAAACGGTGATCTCCATGTCCGGATCATGCTCCCGTATGGCTTTGACGGCATGGACCGCCGCCACTCCGGCGCCGACGATAATGACTTTTTTTCGCATGATAGCCGCCTCCTGTCATCGCTAGGATATATGCCCTCTCCCTTCATTATCTGCGCAAAAGAAACCCGATGCCCGAATGGTTTCACCGGCCTTTGCAAAAAATAGGGATAATCATCGCTGGGAGGATAGCCGTGCTTAAAACCAAGTCATTTCTGTCTTTTAAGGAACAACGGGTCTATGAGATTTTCAACAGCATCGCTCCCCGGTACGACGTAACCAACCTCATTATGAGCTTGGGAATCCATCATTATTGGCGCAAAAAATTAATCCAAAGCCTGTCCCTGTCCAAAGGCTGTACGATCCTGGATTTATGTTGCGGTACCGGAGCAGTTGCCCAAGATTTGGCACGGCTCATCGGAACCGGCGGCCAGGTGGTCGGCGTGGATTTTTCCGAAGCCATGCTTTCCATCGCCAAAGATCGGGAATCCCGTTGTCCGACACAAAATCCGATCCGATGGATCAGGGCCAACGCTTTGGATTTGCCCTTTCCCGACGGGTCATTCGACTGCATTACCATAGCATATGGCCTGCGAAACCTCACGGATATTCCCCGGGCCCTTGCCGAAATGGGGCGGGTACTCAAGCCCGACGGCCAAATCGCCATCCTGGAAATGGCAGTCCCGGAACACCCGGTGATCAAACGCCTTCACCGGCTTTATCTCAACGGTTGGGTCCCCATTTTAGGCAATCTGTTGTCTCATAACCGGAAGGCCTATCAATACCTGTACGAATCCATCCGTTCTTTCCCCCATCCGGACCGGATCTGCCGTCTCCTTGAGGACACCGGTTTCATCCATATCCGTTGCCTCCGCTTAACCTGGGGCATCGTGGCTCTGTATACCGGCAGGAAGAGACCGGAATAACCCGAAAAGATTTCCCCCATAAAAAAAGTTTCCCGGGACATCCGGGAACGCTTTGCCAAAATACCGTTTCTTCCGGTCCGCCTGAACTCACGTTTTCTCCCGGGTATCTTCCTCCCGAAACAGAAAACTGATGACGTACAGTCCGGCAATTCCCACCAGGGTATACACCACCCGGCTGAGCCAGGTATCTTCCCCTCCAAACAGCGAGGCCACCAAGTCAAACCCAAACACCCCGATCATCAGCCAGTTCAACGCGCCGATAATCACCAGTATCAGCGCCAGTTTATCCATAGATATCACTCCATTCCGTCGTCAACTTTACATTAGAGTTTCCAATCCCGGCCCATTTTTATGCGTTCCGCTGCCCACGGACTTCCTCCGAAAAATTGCCTATTGTGTCTTCATCCGTTTCTGTTTACAATAGTATGGAAATTAATAGGTTGTCATTTTTTTCTGAAAATTTTCTGAAGCGCTTAGATATGAGGTGTTTTAATGTTTCCGACAGAATGCGGATTTAGGATGCCCCCTGAATGGTCCAGGCACCAGCGAACCATCATGGAATGGCCGGTTAAGGAAGCCTTGTGGCCGGAACCCTTTGAAGACATTTTGCCGGCCTTTGCCGAAATCGTCCATACCATTGCCCGTTTCGAACCGGTCACCCTTTTGGCCAATCCCCACCTGGTTGAGGAAGCCCGAGCTTTTTGCCATCATGATAATATTGAAATTCTCCCCGTCAAGCATAACGATTCCTGGGCCCGGGACAACGGTCCCACGTTCGTCGTCAACCCCCAGGGAGAAATAGCCGGAATCAACTGGATTTTTAACGGCTGGGGAGGCAAATACCCGTCCGAAGACGACAACCGCGTCGCCTCCGTAGTGCTCGGCCATTGGAATCTGCAGCGGTTCGATGCGCCGTTGGTGATGGAAGGCGGCTCTTTTCATGTGGACGGTGAAGGGACATTATTAACCACGGAAGAATGTCTCCTCAACCCAAACCGCAATCCCGACTTATCCCGGGGCCAAATTGAAGAATATTTGCAAAAATACCTGAATGTATCGAAGATCATCTGGCTCAAACGGGGCTGGATCGGTGATGACACCGACGGCCATATCGACAATGTGGCTTGCTTTGCCGGACCGGGAAGGATTATCGCCCAAATTTGTTCCGATCCGGAAGACCCCAATTTCACCATCTCCCAGGAAAACTTGGAGATTTTGCGCGGGGAAACCGATGCCAAAGGCCGGAAATTCGAAATTATCACCGTTGAGCAACCTCGGGCCACGTATTATCAAGGCGTCCGGTTAACCTTAAGCTACTTAAACTTCTACTTCGTCAACGGCGGTATCGTTCTGCCGGTCTTCGGCGGCGAGCATGCAGAAACAGACCGAAAAGCCGTGGAAATATTGGAAAAGGCATTCCCGGACCGCACCATCGCCCCGGTGAACGGCCTAATCATCGCCCGAGGCGGCGGCAACGTCCATTGTCTCACCCAACAGGTACCGGATCCGAGTCCTAATAGATACTAGGTACTGGGTACTAGGTGTTAGGCGCTGGACTTAGGTGAGAAACACGGAGCGTTCCTTCCATAACCTATAACCAGGACTAAAGCCTAATTACCCGGAAACTGTGAAATCTTTTTATTATCGATTGGAGCTGATATCATGCGGAATGTGGTGGTTGCGGCGACGCAAATGGGTTGCACCTGGGATATTGCGGAGAATATCGCCCGTGCCGAAAAGCTGGTGAAGGAAGCGGCGGCATCCGGCGCCCAGATCGTTTTATTGCAGGAATTGTTTGAAACACCTTATTTCTGTCAGGAGAAAAACCCGGAGTATTTTAAATATGCGGTGGAACCCCAAAAAAACCAGGCCATTCGCCACTTTACCCGATTGGCGGAAAAACTGAAGGTGGTCCTCCCTGTCAGCTTTTACGAACGCCACCGGACCGGCAATTACAATTCGGTGGCCGTCATCGACGCCGACGGAACGATGCTGGGCATTTACAGGAAAACGCATATCCCCTTTGGACCCGGCTATGAAGAAACTTTTTACTTTCAACCGGGAGATACCGGATTTAAAACTTGGAAAACCCGCTATGCCACCATTGGCGTAGGCATTTGTTGGGATCAATGGTTCACCGAAGCGGCCCGTTCCATGTCTTTGCTCGGCGCGGAACTACTCCTTTATCCGACGGCCATCGGCTCCGAACCTCAGGAGCCGGAAGTGGACTCCAAGAACCACTGGCAAATGGTGATGCAGGGCCATGCGGCGGCCAACATTACGCCGGTCATTGCCTCCAACCGTATCGGCACCGAGACCGTAGGTAACTCCCAAATTACCTTTTACGGTTCATCATTTATCGCCAACGAAATCGGGGAGAAGATCGCCGAAGCCGACCGCACCTCGGAAACCGTCCTCATCGCCGAATTCGACCTGGACCGCATCGCAGCATACCGGGATTATTGGGGAATCCATAAAGGCCGCCGGCCGGAGATGTACGGCGAGATCGTTAAAGTTCCCCAAAACAAACAACCGGATAACCGGTCGTTCGCAGGGAGGTAGGCCCAAACATGGCTTGGCTTCATGTTCATTATCATTCCGAAATTTTGATGATGCCCACGGCAATGGAGGTGCTCCTGCCGGAGTATGCCTCCGGAGGAAACCGCGGCGTGGATACGCCGGGCCCCTATCCCACCCTCTATTTACTGCACGGCATGGGCGACGACCACACCGCCTGGATGCGGCGCACCGCCATTGAACGGTACGTATCCGGACTGCCGTTGGCTGTGGTCATGCCTGCCGGCCATCTTGGATGGTATACGGACATGGCCTGCGGTAAACCCTACTTCACCTTTATCACGGAAGAACTCCCCCGCATCTGTCAGCGGATGTTCCCTCTTTCCCCCGCCCGCCGGGACCGCTTTATCGCCGGGATCTCCATGGGCGGCTACGGAGCTATCAAAGCCGGCTTACTGGCTCACGAAACCTTCGGAAAAGCCGCTTCGCTTTCAGGTACAGTCGCCGTTGAACATGTATTGGACCGGATCGGATCCCGACAGGCCCAGGATATCTTCGGTGACCTTGAGAAAATACCGGGTAGCCCACATGACCTTTTTGCAGCTGCCGAGCAGTTAGTCTCTACCAAAGCCTCATGTCCCGAGCTTTATCTCTGGTGCGGCACGGAAGACCTTTTATATCCCGACAATCACCGCTTTAAGGTACATTTAGAGCACTTAGGCCTGCCGGTAGCCTATGAGGAAGGCCCCGGCGGCCATCGGTGGGAATGTTGGGATCGACAGCTCCAACGGCTCATCGAATGGATCATGCTCCCCCCGGAAACCGAGAGTTAATAGCCGACGAAGGAGGAAGAACATTGGCCCGGATCGAAGCCCATATTTACTCGGAAGTCTTGGCGATGGACACCACGGTCCACGTCATCCTGCCTCAGGAACGGCAACCGTATATAGAAGACCGCCCGCTGAAGGTGCTCTGGCTGTTACACGGCGGATCAGGCGATGAAACGGCCTGGTTTCGGATGAGCGCCGCAGAGCGGTATGCCGTGGATTACGGCATCGCCATGATCGCACCCAACGGCATGAATTCCTGCTTTACCGATATGGCTCATGGGGAAAGGTTTTTCACCTACCTGACGGAAGAGCTGCCATCGGTCCTCAGCCGTCTGTTTCCCCGTTTGTCCACGGAACGTTCGGACAACTTCATCGCCGGATATTCCAACGGTGGTTACGGCTGCCTGAAAGCAGGCCTCGGCTGCCCGGAACGCTACGCAGCCATCGGCGCATTTTCAGCCGGGAACAAGGCGGACGTGCCCTTCGCTAACGACGGTTCTCCCAAGGCTCACCTTCGTATGTTGGCCTTCGGCGACGGCGATCTGAAAAACACCGAAAACGACCTGCAATATCTGGCCATACAGGCATTACGGCGCCATGCGCCTCTCCCTGCCATTTACCATGCATGCGGCCAAATGGATCCCTGGAGGGATCTCAATGAAATCCTGCAGCGTTTCTTCAGCGGACTGGAAGGCAATCCTTTTCGTTATACCTATCGTCAGGCGGACGGTTTCGGCCACACCTGGGAATTCTGGGAAAAAGAACTTCTTTCTTTCCTCGACTGGCTCGGATTAACAAAAACGCCTGGAAAGTACCTCGCCTTATGAGAGAATCCGTCAATCTTCCGTCAGGCTTTCTAAAGGAACTTCCAGGCGCTCTTCATTAAAAAGATTGATCACTTCCGCCGTTTCCCGGTCGGCATGAACCTGTTCCAGCCACACCGGCGCATTTTCATAACTGACGCTGATGACCCCGTACGACTCTATAATCTCTTTGGCCCGTCGATAATCCATCCCATTCTCCTCCCGGATTATTCTTGATATTAGTATCATTCGGATGGAACGGAATATTCACATCAAAACTCATAGTACACAGTTCACGGGCCAATTCCTTGATTAAGAATTTTGGCTAAAATTCGCCGCCAAATCTACCAGCGCCTTACCGGTCACCCGGTACACCGTCCAATCTTCCATGGGCTGAGCTCCCATCTTTCGATAAAAGCGACCGGTTCATTGGCGTCCAGGCACCACCATTCCAAACGGCTACAATCACGTTCTACAGTAAGCTTGGCCAAAAAAGCCAACATCAACTTACCGATCCCCTGACCGCGATAAGCTGGTTTAACATACAGATCCTCAAGATAAATACCGGGCCGTCCCAAAAAAGTCGAAAAGTTATGAAAAAAGAGGGCAAAACTCACCGGTTCTCCCTGATATTCTCCGATCACCACTTCAGCCGCCCTGCGCCGAAACAGCGAATCATGAAGGATTTCCTCCGGCGCCGTAACCTCTTGGAGGAGTTTCTCATATGTAGCCAGCTCTTTGATAAATTCCAGGATAAGTCCGGTATCTTCCGGTTCAGCGAACCGGATCGTAAAACCTGGCAACGGACTTTTAATCATGCTAAACCTCTCCGTCATCATATATCCCCCGCCCGATTCGGGCGGGGGATGTCTTTCCAAAAGAAATCACTCTTTGCTTCAGATTGCAAAGACGTGTCGTCCAATCCTGCCGGTTACCTTCCGGCTCCAAATCCAGTTGGTTTTGGATTTAATTTTCGCCGGATTATAGAAATACAGGGCACCGTTGGTAGGATCAACCCCGGCCATAGCTGCCCGGGCTGCCTTCAGCGCTGAAGCAGTCACCGTTTTCCAGATCTGTCCGTTGGAAACGGATTCAAATTGTCCTTTCTTAAAGATGTTTCCCCTAATCGTCGACGGGAATTTGCTCGATGCGACCCGGTTCATGATGACCGCACCGACGGCGACTTGTCCCTGATAAGACTCCCCGCGAGCTTCACCGCTGATTAATCGTGCCAACAAGTAAAGATCGTCATTGCCCCGCGAATTTTGCATTGGTTTGGTATCCGGGATCCAAAGTTTTTTACCGGAAATAATCCGGGTTGATTTCAAACGATTGACTTTCTGTAAAGTATTCACTTGAGTCCCAAATCGCTTGGAGATTTTATATAATGAATCTCCTTTCTTAATCTGATAGGTCCAAGCCATGGCCGGTGCCGTTGAAATCAGTACCGTCACAGCAAGTACAATCATGGTCACCGTAAGTTTCATAAATCGTTTCATCTGTTTTCCCCCTTCTGTCTCGGTATCTTGCCCAATGCTTTCGCGGAGCTGGTTGGGATATCGGGTCCTTCAGGGGACTTATGCATTATAACAAGGGATTTTCGATGTGTCTAGCGACCATCCGAACAGTATATCCAAGGATTCGGGCGTAAAATCGAGGATGCGCCGGTTAGTTAGTTTACATAACATTTCAGGCAGGGTAGTTTGGTGGAACTAGGATCTGAAGAATGGACCGCTGACGAGCGAAACAATTTTTCACGGTAATCGTCGGCCACATCTTTATAAAGCGCTAAACCCTCTTTACCGGTCGGGCTTAGACCGTAGAGCCCCCTCTCCAGGCGGTCGAACCACCCGTAATGGTTGTCCCGCAAAATCGCTTGGGTCTTCTGAGGATCCGTGCCCAGCTCCCGCAGGCGTTTGGGCGACAATGGCCCGAACATCTCCAAACAACAGGCAATGGCGATAGCACTCTCCCGATAGGCGGTAAGCAACTTTTGCCGCTGACTGCCGCCTATATTCCCGTCTTTCGTCCGGCCTTGCAGCTCCTTCAATAGCTGGGCCCGTTTTCGCCGATGCTGCTGCATGCTTCGCACCCGGTCAAAGGGTTGGGGATCAACGGCCACCTCCACCCTGGCCTTTTCTCCTTGGAACGAGACGAAGAGCAACCCCAGCTCCAAACGGCGGATGAGATGATATAGGTCTCGCCACTTCCGATTCCAGGCCATCCGTTTCGGCTTGGGGACGGCCATATAAACCAAATCCGCCAGCTTTTGGCGTTTCACCGCCTGGCTCAGTAACTCAAGGCTGAGATGCCGCTTTAACTCGACGACAACCAGCCGCCCGTCCTTCCACGCGGAAACATCACAGTCTTTCACTTCACTGCGGACCATATAGCCTTGATTGGCCAAAAAATCCCGGACCGGAGGGTATAAATCCGTCTCCAACAGCTTTTTCCCGGCTGTTGCATCCGGCGACCGGTTGGCTCTCATAATGCCGTTCGTCTCCATATACTCCCCTGTAAAACATATTGTTCGTCATATCCGACTTCTTTCAAACGTTCCCGCGCCAGATCGAAATGGGCATCCAGATGTTCCGGGCAATGGGCATCCGAGGTGATCATCACCGGAATACCCAACTGACGGCATTTTTTCAAAATCCATAAACTGGGGTAAGGTTCTTGGATATAACCCCGGCTGATCCCTCCGGTGTTCACTTCCACAATGGTGCCGTGGGCCTTGATCACGGCCAACACTCCGTCAATCAGCTGACGATACCAGGCTTCCTCTTCCGCAAAATATTTCCCGGTTCCGTTGTTTTTCTTGATCACATCCAAATGTCCGACGACAGACGGCCGATGCTTCGTGATCATCGCCGCCACTTGCCGGTAATACGCATCGGCAAACCGCTGCATATCGCCGCCGAACAGCGTTTCCAACGTTTCCCTGAACTCCGCGTCCGTCCCGTCAATGCTGTAATAGCGCCGGTTGGACATATCCGCAAAAAAATGGACGGAGCCGATAATATAGTCCACCGAATAATCGGTAAATACATTCCGAGGGTCTCCTTCAAAATAGTCTATTTCCAGCCCGGTATAAATTTCAATCTTTCCCCGGTATTCTTCCTTAAGCGCCGCGACGGCCCGAAGGTAATCGTCCATCCGTCCTTCAGCCATGGTCCATTCGCTGGCGAAAGGAATCGGTGCATGGCTGGAAAAGCCCAATACCTTAAAGCCTTTCGCCAGGGCAGCCTCGACAAATGCCCGGGGCTCCCCGGCCCCGTCACAGAAATGGCAATGCGTATGCAGATTGGCAAGTATCACGGGATTCACCTCACAATGGTACCTAACAATTCCACATCGCCCCCATTTTCCCTTTTTTACGAAGCTCTCTTTTCTCATGATTTATTATGGATATATGCCCTTCCCGGAGCCTTTCCCTTGAAGGCAAATCCTGAGCTAATATGGCCCGCGAGAGATGGCGTCAGCCTTTCTTTCGAAGTCCAGGGATATAAGCTTCAGGATGGGATGAATAAGCAAGAGGACATGGTTCTCCGGAGCGGAGAGCGATTGCAGAAGTCCGGGGAGTCTCACTCCCCGGCACGTGGGGTTTCCAAAGAAGTTGAGCTCGCCCCATGCGGCCGACAGGCCGATGGATTGGCCAGTAAATCTGGCAAGCATCAACAAATTCCTTTCAACGATTTTCGATTGCACAAAAGGGGCAGGCGGGCAAAGCGGATCCCAAACGATAAATCCTGGCTCTCGTTAAAACAAATATCCTTCAACTCTTCCTCCCAAACATGTTACAATAATCTAGAAAACCCAAATATATCAACTATTTAATCCTATAAATTATTACGTTTTCCTTAAACATTCTCTCCCATATTGAAAGCACAAAGCAGATCCGCTAAGATTGGAGATATCACATTACAAATCTCCTGTTCTGCCGGAGATTGGAACAGAGGCAAACACGGATGTCGACTGCTGCAGCCAAACTTCAAAACCAATCGGTAACTTACCGGCAATTGTTCGCCTACTTTATTCCTCTGGCCATTCAAGGATTTTCGGCCAGTTTCAACTATCCGCTCATCGCCATGATCGCTTCCCGCGGGCCCGGCGGCGCCATCAATCATGCCGCCATGTCCCAAGCCCATTCCACCATGTTCTTCCTCAGTACCTTGCTGAGTTACGGTCTGGTAACCACCGGAATGGTTTACGGCAAAACCCGCCGGGGGTTTGACCAATTCTTCAAAGTGAACACCTTATTAGCGGCTTGTCTGGGAATTCTTCAGTTTCTTCTCAGCTTGGCGCCTGTCGCCAATTTCGTATTGGGGACGCTCATCGGCTTGCCTCCCAGCATTGCGATACCGGCGCGATGGGTCCTGTTGTACAGCATACCGGTGCAACTTCTCTTTACTGTCCGCAATCCGTATCAGGTGATTTTATATAATCATAAATCCACCGGCAAAGCCAGTTTTGCCACCATGCTCCGGATCATTCTCACCATGATGCTGGCGCCGGTCTTCGTCTTCTTCGGAATGGTGGGTCCCTTCTGGGCCACGGTGTGTTTGACGATTCCCACCGTCATCGAGGTGGTCCTCTCATGGTACTTTGCCTATCCCTTTATGAAATGTTTGCCGGACGATCTCCACGAACAGGTCAAACCCATTCCCGAACTCATCCGTTTCAACTTAGTCCTCTCCCTGGGCGGCGGCTTTATCTGGCTGTCCCAGATCATCCTCGGCTCATTTATCGTTCGTTCTCCGGATCCGGAACGGATCGCGCCCATCTATTATGTGGCGGCCGGCATCGTCAATGCGCTGGCATCCGGCGCCGGACGTATCCAAAACGTGGCGCTTTCATTTCCGCCCAAAAACCGGCACGATAAAAAGACCTTATATTTTTCCGTGATGGTCGGCCTGATGCTGGGCGGATTGATTTTAATCTTACTTTTCCCGCCCATTACCCATTGGTATTTCATCCAGGTCCAACGTTTGCAGCCGGAAGATCTGCCGCTGATTTACGCCACCGTCATCGCCTTTGTGCTCTGTCCTCTCACCGTCAGCCTGCGCGCACGTTTGGAAGGTCTAGTGGCTTACAAGGAGAAGCCCGGCTTGTTTCTCGTAGGACAGCTGGTTTATCTGGTCGCTTTGACGGTCTCCGGATGCATCCTGAGCGCCTTGAAGTTTCCCGGTAACCTTTTGGGGCCGCTGGGATTCATCGCGGCCAACGTCACCACAGCCTGCGTCTTCCATTATCTCTTAATCTCCAGCCGCCAATTGCGGAAACTCCAAAAAACAGTGACGGCATTTTGGAAAGGATAAATGAAAAAGGGACGAATCAGTTCGTCCTTTTTTTATCCGTGTAAAAAGGAATGATTTACCGCACCAGGTCGGCCACAAACTGCGGCAGTTTAAAGGTTCCGAAATGGACATCGGCATTGTAATATTTGGTCCCCAGAGGCTGAATCTTCGCGGGATCCACCTGCAACGGGTCATATTGCTTACTGGCAATGGTGAAACTCCAGAGTCCCGACGGATAAGTGGGGATATTCGCCAAATACAGATGCTTGATAGGGAAAATTCCGGTAAGATTCTGATGGATCATCCGGATAACGTCCTGATTGACGAAAGGCGATTCACTCTGGGCCACCATGATCCCGTCCGGAGTCAACGCCTCATAGACGTCCTGATAAAATTCGCGGCTGAACAGCCCTACCGCCGGTCCGACCGGTTCGGTGGAATCGATAAGGATCACATCATACTCCCCTTTGTGCTCTCGGACATGGGCAATCC
>JAKOSX010000245.1 GCA_029776595.1 Bacillota bacterium
TACCATTTCCATCAATCAATGGAAACTGGCGGCGGTGTTTCCGGAAGATGATATCCTGAACTTGGCGGCGTTTATTAAAAATATTACTTTGGCTGTCATGGGTATCATCCTCTTTACGGCCGTGCTTCTTTCGAATCTGCTGGCTACCATCGTAACGACGCCTTTGGCGGAATTGACGGATAAAGTCCGCCAGGTGAAAGCCGGCCATTTGGACGTTCCCTTTCAAGCGCAGTTTCCGGAGGAGATCGGCGTCTTAAACGAAGGGATCAGCCAATTGTTGGACAGGGTCCGTCATTTGATTGAACAGGTCCGCCTGGAGCAGGAACAGAAACGCCTGGCGGAGCTGGATGCTTTACAGGCTCAGATAAAACCCCATTTTCTCTATAATACGCTGGACTCCATCAAACAGTTGTGCGAAATGGGCGAAACCAAGGAAGCCGAAGCCATGGTGGCGGCTTTGGCCAAGTTTTTCCGCATCAGCATCAGCAGCGGCCGGGAAGTGATTACCGTTGCCGAAGAGTTGGAACATATCCGGAATTACCTGGTCATCTTGAAAATGCGGTATACCGACCAATTTGATTATGAGATCCGGGTGGATCCGGACCTATACTCATGTGAAATCATCAAACTGACATTGCAGCCGCTGGTGGAAAATGCGATATACCACGGAATTAAGGAAAAGCGCGGCAAAGGGCGAATTCTGATTGACGGATATGTCCGGGACGGCCGGATCATTTTGGAGGTTCGGGATAACGGTGCCGGAATGGCGGAGGAAACCCTGGAACGGATTCGGCAAATGTGGCGGAGGGGCGAGTCCGGACGGGGATTGGGCTTGGCCAATGTTGCCCGCCGGTTACAGCTGCATTACGGGCCGGAATACGGCTTGGAAATTGAGAGCACCTTGGGAGAAGGGACATGCGTCCGGGTTCAGTTGCCGTTTCGGCTGAATAAGGAGGTCAAAGCGAATGAACCGGGTGATGATCGTTGATGATGATGCGATTATCCGCAAAGGGCTAAGCAAAAATATTCCCTGGAGCGAGGTGGGATTTGAGGTGGTGGGGACGGCCGCCGACGGGGAGGAAGCGTGCCGGTTGTTTCAGGAGACCCAACCGGATGTGGTGATCTCCGATATCAAAATGCCTTTTTTGGATGGTTTGGGCCTGGCCAGGAAGATTCTTGCCCGGACCAACGATGTAAAGATCATCCTGCTTACAGGGTATGATGAGTTTGACTATGCCAAACAGGCGTTGGAACTAAGGGTCTTTGAATATGTCCTGAAACCGGTGGACCATGAATATCTGCTGGAATGCGTCAAACGAGCCGCCCGGGAACTGCAGCAGGAGCGGGAAGTCAGACGCCGGGTGAAGGAGAGTCTGCCTCTGCTCCGGCAGCATTTCTTAAGCCGTTTAATCCACGATCAATACCGTACGGCGGAGGAGATCCGCGAAGAAGTGGAATTTTTAGAGCTGCCGTTGCATGCCGCCCATTATATTGCCGTTGTGGTAAAAATCGATGATTTTACCGGGAATCCGGCGTTGAAAA
>JAKOSX010000246.1 GCA_029776595.1 Bacillota bacterium
GAGAGTATAGAGTCTTTATTTACTCACTTCGATTTTACGGAGTGAGTTTTTTATTGTGCAGAATGGCAAATATGACTTCTGTCGGTAGATATTTACAAGAAATTCCCCTTACGTTTCCTCTTTAATTTCTGGTATAATAAATTATAATCGAACATGTGTTTGGATTGAAGGAGGAGCCCGATACATCATGACGATTCAACTGATTGCTGCCGAAACCTTTACCGAACTGCAACTGGCTTATGCCGGGGCCCAGATTGTGGCCGGGTTTCCGTCCCCGGCCGAAGATTATCTGGAGTCCGGCCTGGATCTCAATCAGGCGTTGATTAAACATCCCAGCGCGACTTTTTCTGGCCGGGTCAAAGGCAAGTCCATGCGGGAAGCCGGGGTGGAGGACGGGGATCTCTTAGTTATCGATAAATCCCTCAATTATAAGGATCAAGCTTTGGCTGTATGTTGCTTAAACGGGGAATTTACGTTAAAGCGGATTAAAAAAGGCCCGGACGGCGTTTGGCTGATGCCTGCCAACCGGGATTATCCGCCGATTCCGGTGGACGAAGAAGACGACTTTACCATATGGGGCATTGTGACCTATATCATTAAGAAGGTGTATTGATGTTTGCATTGGTGGATTGCAATAATTTCTATGTTTCCTGTGAACGGGTGTTCAATCCGGCTCTGAACGGACGTCCGGTGGTGGTGCTTTCCAACAATGACGGCTGCGTCGTTGCCCGATCTCCGGAAGCGAAAGCATTAGGCATTAAAATGGGGGAGCCTGCTTTTAAGCTTGATACCTTGTTCCGGCAGTACCGGGTGGCCGTGTGTTCGTCCAATTATCAATTATACGGCGACATGTCCCAACGGGTGATGAATACCTTGAGCCAATTTGCCCCGGAAATTGAGGTTTACTCCATTGATGAGGCTTTTCTCAATTGGAATGGAATTCCGGAGGATCTGGAGGCCTTAGGCCGCCGGATCCGGGCTACAGTCAGGAAACATACAGGCATCCCGGTGAGCGTGGGGATCGGTTCCACCAAGGTATTGGCAAAGGTTGCCAACGATTGTGCGAAAAAGGCCCCGGAAAACGACGGCGTGTTTTTGTTGGACGGCCGGGAGAAGACGGAGAAATTGTTGGCCCGTTTGGAGATTGGCGAGATTTGGGGCATTGGCCGGAAGCATGCGGCCCTTCTGAATCGGTATGGTATTCAAACAGCCGCTGAATTTATCCGGATGCCGGACGGCTGGATCCGTAAGCACCTGACTGTTGTGGGGCTGCGAATTAAAGAAGAACTGTTGGGGATTTCCTGTCTGCCGTTGGAATTGATGGCCCCTACGAAAAAAGCCATCTGTACTTCCCGCTCTTTTGGAGAGTCCCAGAGTGAGTTGGAGCCCCTTCGGGAAGCGGTGGCTACGTTTGCGGCCCAATGCGGTTATAAGCTTCGTAAACAAAGGACCTGTGCCGGTGTTATGACGGTATTTCTGCAGACCAACCGGTTCAATTCGGACGAACCGCAACACAATCCCCATTATACCATGGTTCTTCCGGTGGCCACCCAAAGCGATTTGGAGCTAATCCGCTATGCTTTGGAGGTTTTGCATAAGATTTATCGGCCGGGATACCGGTATAAAAAAGCGGGCGTGATCGTTTCGGCCATCGTTCCCGAAGAACAGGTTCAGGGGTCTCTCTTTGATACGGTGGATCGGCCCAAGCATCGCGCATTAATGCAGACGCTGGATCGGATCAATCTCCGGTACGGCCTTGCTACCGTGAAGGCGGCAGCCCAAGTTGGAGACAGCGGTTGGAAGTTGCGGCGGGAAAAGCTGTCGCCTTGTTATACCACTCGGTGGAGCGATATTATTACGGTGAAAGCGTAAATCGGGATTACCGACGGCAAAGAGGAAGGAGAGCAAGTGAACGGTATCGGGGAAAATGAGTTGGCCGAAGCAGGGGGTTAAAATTTTTTAAAGAATAAGAATAATATCATAATTTTCGACAAATTGCCGCACGGTGCCGGTGTTAAAATGAATTTAGCGTTAATTTGTGAAATCTCTTTAATCAAGGGAGTGA
>JAKOSX010000247.1 GCA_029776595.1 Bacillota bacterium
AAATCTTCCCCATATCTTTTACAAAATCTTAATCTATTATTTTTTCTATTCTAAGCAGGATTATTTGTCGAGGGTTTACCGGAAACAACTAAAGCTTTGTTGACAAAAGAACGATATATCCGATATACTCCAACAAGTGTAAAAACGATACGTCATATTCCATAATATGTTATTTCCAAAACTTCAGAATACATGTCAAACTGAAGAAAGTCGAGGTAGTCCCATGAATTTATTAAAATTGCCATTGAACTCCAATAAAAGAATCCTCATTCTTTTTGTATTGATTTCCGTTATTATCCTGGTCGGATTTTATTCTTTTCGGGCGCAGCAAAAACCGGTCGAGCTCCCTCAAGCAGAAACCGATCTTACGGCCATGAAAGTATCTATGATCATGCAAATGTACGGCTGTGACAACCAGGAGATTTTTCAAGCCATCATGGAAACCTTCGATCCGGTCTTGATCGCCACCGTGATTGCCATTGAAAGCGAATTTCGCATCGATGCCGTCAGCCCGGCCGGAGCCCGGGGACTGATGCAATTAACCCCTGAAAAGCTGGACGACTGGAAAAACGTATCCAAAAACATCCACGTCGGCGCCGCTTACCTCAAAGAACAACTGGACCGCTTCGGCGACCTGGAACTGGCCATGGCCGCTTACAATGCAGGCCCCACCACCGTCGCCAAATACCGCGGCATCCCTCCGTACAAAGAAACCATCCAATATGTGAAAAAAGCCAAACGGGTAGCGTTAACCCTGGAAAAACTCCTTGCCCAAATGAAAAACGACTCGGCAAAATCCGAGCCGAATGCATAAAAGCGCACCTGTAAGCCATCAGGGAATGATTTCAGCCACCGAATTTAACACGCGATTCGGTCTGTAGGGCGACTTCCCAATCATTTCCCGGCTGGTTACGCCACTTAAGACCAATATGGTTTCCAACCCTGATTCCAAACCCACTTTCATATCCGTGTTCATATTATCGCCGACCATGACCGCATTTTCCGAATGTTCGCCCAAATACCGAAGGGCCAACCGCATGATGAGAGGATTGGGTTTGCCGACATAGTACGGGGTATAACCGGTGGCTTTCTCCAAGAGCGACGCTACGGCGCCACATCCGGGAATGATGCCCGACTCGGCCGGACCTGCCGGATCCGGATTGGTGGCGATAAAAGGCACTCCGGCGGAGATAAGTTGGACGGCCCGGATAATCCGGTCATAGGATAATGAATCGGTTTCACCGAGAATTACGAAGTCAGGATTGTAATCCGACAGCGTATACCCGACTTCCGTCAGGGCCTGGTATAATCCGGTGCCTCCCAAAACGAAGGCAGACCCGTTGGGCTTTTGCGACTGAACGAACGATGCGGTTGCCATGGCGCTGCTGTATAAATTCTTAGAATCCACCATGATTCCGATACTGTTCAGACGATGCTGCAAATCACTGGGCGTGTACCGGGAGTTATTGGTTAAAATCAAAAATTTATGTCCTCCGTCTTTCAACCGCTGAATAAAATCTCCGGCTCCCGGAATGGGCCGTTCCCCATGAACCAGCACGCCGTCCATATCTATAATGTATGTCTTTTTCGTCTTCTCCTGACGGGATTGAACTTTCTCTTCGCTCATTTTCTTTCTCCTCCATCACCGATAATAATCAAACAAACTGCCGAAATGGATCCCGCCGATCTCAGCGTCACGGTATAAATCCGACAAGCGGCGAATGCCCTCCAGCAAATGATGGGACTGAATCCCATGTTTAATCGACAAAGAAGCCTCAATAAATGCTGCCAAATGGTCACACGCCCGCACCAATTGGCCGTCGACCACATCAAACCGGTCCTCATTATAATGACGATTCAACTCGTCGCTGGATATGCCTTTGACCGTCTTTCCGTCGATCTTCACCTTATTTTCGAACTCATCTTCGATAAAATAGCGGATGGACTCATGCCACGAAAGGGGAAGCAAAGGCAATAAGCGCTCCTCAATTTGAATTTCTTCATATTCTTTAATCAATTCTTGCAGCCCTTCAATAGAGCTTTTAACGGGAGAAACGATATCCCGGGTCAACACTTCCGGCAAATCATGGAACAATGCGGCAAAATAATTGTTGACCACCCGTTTGCGGCATGCGCCGATCTCCGTCGAACAAAGATAAACCATCATGGCGACGATGAGCATATGCCCCAGGACAGACGTCTTCGGCAAACGGGGCGATTGGGCCCAGCGTTGCTGGAAGCGGAGTTGCCCGCAGAGGTCCACGAAACCGAAGGATTTTTTCCCGAGGGTAATCTTTTGGACGCCCACCAGGTCGCAATAGTCTTCCAGTTCGTTTTCGATATCGGCTTTGGTTTTCTCAATTCCATAAATAAAAGGATTCATCGCATAAATGATTCGAAATTCCCAACTGGTGGCCAAATAATGGGCTGCCCGCAAAATCCGCTTCTCCAACCGGTATCTGCCGGGATCTTCACCGAGGAAATAATCACGGAACTTTTCGATAAAATCCCCCTTCAAATCCGCAATATCCGGTTCCAGAACTTTAAGCACCCATTGATTGAGTTCCCGCCCTTTTTTTTGCATCATTTTATGAAACACCGGCGGTTTGATGTCCGTCAAAATAACCCTCTGCAGAAATTCAAAAAGGCCGCCTTCAATCAATGCATTCCAGTCAATGGCAGCCCCCCGCTCCGATTCTTCAAACCGGGCCAATACATAAGCGATAACCATCTTGTGCGCCTGTTTGTCCAATTCGGTAAGCTCCACCGGCCGGACATGGTCATTCCACCGTTGAATACTGGCAGCTTCATAGAAACGGTCGATAATTCCTTTGCGAATCATGCTTTCACCTTCCACTCAGCATGGGGTTCAAATTCTTGCATATGTTCTCTTTCAAACCCGTCAAATCCTTCATCCATCCATTAATACTTAGGAAACATCCGGTTAACTCCAGGTTATAAGCTTCAGGCAACCGTTGAGCCGCAAAAATAAAAAAGGCCGTTCAAGGCCTTTTTCTGTCTACGGTTACCGTATGAAAAAATACGTTAGAATAAAGCTACCCAATAGCATCCGGTAAAATGCAAACGGTTTAAAGCTGTGTTTTCGGATAAAACTCATAAAACCGGCGATAACCAGCCAAGCCACGAGAAACGAGACAATAAAACCGACGGCAAGAGTCATCCATTGATCCGAGGTTAAATGCGTTCCGCCTTTCAAAAGCGCATACATCGAAGCCCCGATCATGGTCGGTATCGCTAAAAAAAACGAAAATTCCGCTGCCACCGTCCTGGAAGCCCCCAGCATCATCGCGCCGATAATGGTAGCAGCCGAACGGGATGTCCCCGGAATCATCGCCAAACACTGAACCACCCCGATCATCAGCGCAGTCGGATAGTTCAGCTCTCCCAACGTCTTTATCCGCCCCCCTGCGTTTCGGTTTTCCAAATACAAGAGGAAAATCCCGCCGAATAATAACGCCATGGAAACCACCAGGGGATTGAAGAGATGTTTTTCGATGGCATCCCCGAATAAAAGCGCCATAACCGTTGCGGGCATAAACGCCACTACTGTCTTTTTCCATAAATCGACAATATTTATTCGTTCGGCTTTCGTCAGATGGCCCGCAAAAGGATTGAGTTTTCTCCGGAAATAAAGGATCACCGAAAGAATCGCACCCAACTGGATGACGATATTAAACATGTATGTAAACCGACTGTCAAAAGCGATCCACTGGTTAATTAAGATTAAATGTCCGGTGGAAGAGATGGGTAAAAACTCGGTCAATCCCTCGACAACCCCTAAAATCACTGCTTTGACAATATCCTGCACTGCGCTTCTCCTTTACATCTTTATCGGCTCTATTCATATGCCGAATCTCCACTCATTATGTATATCCCAATAGAAAGCTTGACCCTTTATATTTTGATACTTTCTCCAGCTTTTGTCCACTATTTTTTAAAAACGGACCTTCTCCGCTCCATTGCTATTCCGAAATCTCCAAGCTATAATAAGATTAAATAGGAACCGGAGGTATATCGATGCGTATCAAAGGGTTTTGGGAAACCATGCTGCCTTTTTTATTGTTAGGATGGGGAGTCTTCGCCTTTTTCGCCAAACCGGGATGGCTGACGTTTATCATCGGATGCCTGCTGTGGGTCATCTTGTTCATATTTACGGCGCCCGGCGTTTTCTGGACAACGCTCGCCTTCATCAATACCCATCCGGATCAAGCCCTCAACCGCCTTCGAAAAGCCGTCCGGTACCAGCCGGCCATGATTTATCCCTACTTTACCCTGGGTATCATGAGCGCCAAACTGAAAAACTGGGACGAAGCCATACCTTTACTGGAAAAGACGGTTGCCATGGCTTCGGACCGCCATCGGCTTTATTACCAAACGGTCTTGGCAGAAGCTTATCGGGAAAGCGGCGCCGCGGAACGCGCATTGGCCATTTTGAACGCGTTATTGGAATCCAGCGTGCAATCTTCCAAAATCTATACCGATTTGGCCATCACCCATCTTCGTCTTAAAAATTACTCCGAAGCATTGAACTTCGCCGAAAAAGCGCGGGCTTTGGATCCTTCCGCCGTCCAGCCGGTGTTAATCATGGGGCAAGCCCATTTGGGTGCGGGAGAATATCAAAAAGCCAAAGAAGATTATGAATGGGCCATCGCCCGCATTAAATACCCCACCGAATCTTACTATTGGTTGGGCCGTGCCGAATTGGAACTTGGCAATAAAGATGAAGCGGTACGGCATTTACAACGTGCCGTGGAACGGATTTCCGAAGACCCTCTGCTTTCCGATGTAACACTGGAAGAGGCCCAGTACTGGCTCGATAAAGCCTTAGGAGAAACCAATCCATAAAAATCAAACACAGGCTCAAGTAAACCGTTTTTAATTTCGATGATTATAATATGGGCAAATTTTTCCCAAAGAAGCAATGATTCCATCATGATTACAAAATACCTCTGTTGGGAAGTGATTTTATGAATTTGAAAACCCCTGTTAATCTAGGTAATCTGTTGTTATCTTTGTCCGAAATCACCGACAGCACTCCGGCCATTGCCCAACATCAATTAAGAACGGCATTTATCGCGCTGGAAATCTCCAAGGCCGCCTGTCTGGACCGCTCCCTGACGGAAGATATTTTGGCTGCCGCCTTACTGCATGATATCGGCGCCCTGACGGTTGAAGAAAAAGTTGCCCTCCATCAGTCGGAAGATATTGATCCGAATCCCCATTGTATCCGAGGTTCTGTACTCTTGGGGAGAATCTCCTGGCTTTCATCGATTGCGCCCATCGTTCGGTTTCACCATACCCCGTGGATCGATTGGCAGCAACCGATCACCAATCCAACCGTCTTCGCATCCCAAGTCGTATATTTGGCGGACCATGTGGAACGGCTGGTGGATCATAGCCAATATATCCTCCACCAAAATCAATCCATCATCGAGCAGGTATCCGCGATAAAAAACATCACCGTCCACGGGCAAATCGTCGATGCTTTCCTGGAGGTAGCCCATTACGAAAAATTCTGGCTGGATCTTGTTTCTCCGCGTCTTTATCCTTCCATATTTTACGAAGTGCCTTACCGTCACATTGACATCGACATGCTGGGCGTTTTGGAAATCGCTAAACTGTTCAGGCACGTCATCGACTTTAAATCCAGTTTCACCGCAACGCATACAGCCGGTGTCGCCGCCTGTGCCGCCAAAATGGGATACTTCTTCGGTTTTACCCCGTCGGAAGTCACCATGTTGGAGATCGCCGGTAATCTCCACGATATCGGAAAATTGATCATTCCCAATGAGATTCTGGAGAAACCGGGAAAACTGACTCCGGAGGAATATGCGCTCATTAAAAGCCACACCTATTATACTTATCGGACCATCCATAACACCAGAGGTTTAGAACAAATCGCCCATTGGGCGGCCATG
>JAKOSX010000248.1 GCA_029776595.1 Bacillota bacterium
CATTTTCTGGGGTTCCGAAACCAAGTGGCTGGAAGATAAAGATCGCTATTCCGGCGAACGTGACCTTGACAATCCGCTTGCAGCCGTGCAGATGGGATTAATTTACGTGAATCCTGAGGGCCCTGGAGGGAATCCGGATCCGGTTGCAGCAGCTAAAGATATCCGCGAGACCTTTGCCCGGATGGCCATGAATGATGAAGAAACCGTGGCATTGATTGCCGGCGGTCATACCTTCGGTAAAACTCACGGAGCAGGAGATACAGCACATGTTGGACCTGAACCTGAAGCAGCCGGTATTGAAGAGCAGGGCTTGGGCTGGAAAAGTTCGTTTGGCGCAGGAAAAGGAGGCGATTCCATCTCCAGCGGGCTGGAGGTCATCTGGACACAGACACCTGCCAAATGGAGTTATTACTTCTTCGAGAACCTTTTTAAATACGAATGGGAACTAACAAAAAGCCCGGCCGGCGCACAACAGTGGGTAGCAAAAAATGCCGATAAAGTAATGCCTGACGCCCACGATCCGTCTAAAAAGCATATACCAACCATGCTTACTACCGACCTTTCGTTGCGTTTCGATCCTGCTTATGAAAAAATTTCAAGGCGATTCTACGAACATCCGCTTGAATTTGCCGATGCCTTTGCCCGTGCGTGGTTTAAGCTCACCCACCGGGATATGGGGCCAATTGCACGCTACCGGGGGCCTGAAGTTCCCAAAGAAGAACTGATATGGCAGGATCCGATTCCGGTCGTGGATCATGAGCTGGTAAATGAGAAGGATATATCAGCATTAAAAGCAACTATTTTGCAATCCGTACTTTCCGTTTCTCAATTAGTGTCAACCGCATGGGCTTCAGCCTCAACTTTCCGCGGATCCGACAAGCGGGGTGGCGCCAACGGTGCCCGGATTCGCCTGGCGCCGCAAAAGGAATGGGAAGTAAATAATCCATCTCATTTAAAGAAGGTACTTGAAACGCTGGAAAGTATTCAAAACGATTTTAACATTGCTCAGTCCGGTGGGAAAAAAGTTTCTTTGGCTGATCTTATTGTACTGGCAGGATGCGCAGGTGTTGAAAAAGCTGCAAGAGATGCCGGGTTTGATATTACCGTTCCCTTTACTCCTGGCCGAATGGATGCATCGCAGGAACAAACCGATGTGGAATCCTTCGCAGTGCTCGAACCTGCAGCCGATGGCTTCCGCAACTATCTGAAAACGAAATACACCATTTCAACAGAAGAATTATTGGTTGATAAAGCCCAATTGCTCACGCTGACTGCTCCCGAAATGACAGTTCTTGTTGGCGGAATGCGCGTACTGAACACAAATTTCGACAACTCGAAACATGGTGTTTTCACTAAGCGGCCGGGAATTCTAACAAACGATTTCTTTGTCAACCTGCTCGATATGAGCACGGCCTGGATGCCGGCATCCGAAGACAAAGAAACATTTAATGGACGTGACCGTAAAACAGGTGCCGTGAAATGGACCGGAACCCGTGCCGATCTTATTTTTGGTTCAAACTCAGAACTCAGGGCACTTGCCGAAGTTTACGGAAGCACTGATGCTCAGGGAAAATTTGTTACCGATTTTGTTGCGGTATGGAACAAAGTAATGAACCTTGATCGCTTTGACCTGGTTTGATTATTTGGTTCTGCCATGAATGGAAGGGAATTGGTTCAAAATGGCCGGAAGTCAGAAGTCGGAAGACCGAAGTAAAGCAAACCCGATCTTACGAACGTTGAAATTAAAATAAGTTTCACAAAGGTAATCGCCATAAAATGTGATGTTTAGTATAGATAAAC
>JAKOSX010000024.1 GCA_029776595.1 Bacillota bacterium
AGCAATCTTAAAGCAACGGTTGGAAATACCAAGGTCTATTTGAGCTGGGATGCTTCGCCCGGAGCCAATGGGTATAAGGTGATGCGTTCCACCACCTCCGGCGGTCCTTATGACACGATTCAAAGCGGACTTACGATGGAAGAAAGAATGAAATCAATGAGGGGGTTGCACGTCGTCAAGCTGTGGGACGATGCAACCCCCTTTGATATACGCCATACTGAACCGTTCATTCCCGATCCGGGCGCCATCCGGAGAAGATATTTTCGATGGTATAGGCTTTCGCTTCTTCATCCGTCAGGATCTTTGCCCATTTGGCCCGGTTTTCGCTGTTTGCCCCGGGGCCTTCGTTCTGATATTCCGCAAAGCAGACGGTATGTTCGGCGTCAGGCTTATTCCAATTGTGCCAGCCTTCAACGATGATTTGTTCTCCCATCCAGCAGCGGAGAAAAGCCACTTTGGCATGGTTGCGCCAGGGACGCCCCAGGTAGACGGAGTTGGGGCCGGCGCTCCCTTTCAGAGTGCAGTTGAGGAAGACATAACCGAAAGGAGTTTGGGCGGAGGTGGAAGCCGCTGTAATGTAGCCGTTCACCGGTTTTTTCCGGTCCTTGGTGGCAAGGGTACACCGGTTGAAGACGGCGGTGGCAGAACCGAAAATATAATCCACGTCTCCTTCGATGTAACAGGATTCATAATATTGCCGGACCGGGCCGGTAATTTTTTTGCCGTAGCCGAGGACCGGATGGGTTAGGCGGATGTTGACCGGTAAGGGATCCCGGGGAACGGGACCGGTAAACAAGGTATCCTGGCATCCGAGAAACCAGCAGTTTTTAAAGACGGCCCTATCGGCGTCCACATAGGCGGCGATAGCCTGTCCGACGATATGTCCGCTTCCGGCGGTATTGGCAAAAGTGATATTTTCGGCGACAAAGTCGTGTCCTCCGATATAACAGCTATAGGTGTTTAACGTATTCATCGGTTCGCCGTTGGGAAGAAGTTTTTTGGCATAATCGTCATAGGTAATAACGGTATGGCGAGGATCTTCGCCGATAAGACGGATCCGCGGCTTGTCGATAAAGACTTTCTCCCGGTATATTCCCTTTTTTATATAGATGACCACCGGTTGGGAATTATCGTCCGGGATCGCATCGATGGCTTGCTGAATCGTTTTAAAATCACCACTTCCGTCGGAGGCAACGAACATCGCTATCAATCCCCTCATTAGCGGATTGCAAGTTTGGTTAATACGTCTTGAATGTGTCCGGCACTTTCCATAATGGTATCCGGTTTGTTGTCTTCGACCAAAATCTCAAGATATGGTTTCCGAAGCAATACTTCTTTGAGAATATATTCCCAGTCCATCAAGCCCCGTCCGATAGGCACGGTTTTTTTGCTCCCGTTTTCGACGGTAAAATCTTTTGCATGGAGGATAAATATCCTGTCTCCGAATAATTCCAGCGATTCCTGGAGGATGGTCCGGTAGGACTGAGGATTATCGCCCGGAGTCAAGTTCACCGGATCGAACAGAACCTGTAAATTGGGGGAGTCCACCGCGTCCAAAACCTGTCGAATTTTTTGAGGCGTGGACATGGTATGGTGGGTCACTCCCTCAATGCAGACAAAAACTCCGAATTTTTCGGCTTCTTCCACCAGTTGGGCCACATTGCCGATGAGTTCCTGCAGCATTTTAGGGCTGGGGTTGTCCGGATGGAAAGAACAATCGGCATTGGCGGAACCGGTTTCCGTGGCTACGATGCTGCAGCCGAAATCCCGTGCCATCCGGATATGTTCTTTAAACCGGGCCAAAACTTTCCGG
>JAKOSX010000249.1 GCA_029776595.1 Bacillota bacterium
CGATGACGTCCACCGGAATATGTTCGATGGCTTCGGGTAAAATCTGAGAAGGAGGCAGAGAACGGAGAGGTTGTTTTCGATGGACGTGCACCCGGATGGCCAGAGTAGGCAGGCGTTTTCCGGCGGTATATTTGTAGCCTACATCGACATAATGTACACCCCGGTATGACGAGATAAACGACGTGTAATACCGGAGCATTTGCAATAAACTGTTTTGAACGGCCGAATGTATTTTACTCATGGCAACTCCTTAAAACAGTATTTTTGGGGTAATATAGCTTACTGAAATAATGGCGAGGATGTTCCGGTAATTTACTGTTTTAAGGTAATTTATATGAAAAAACCCGCTTCACAGAAGCGGGAAAATTTACGGCTGTTTTGTAATGACGCAAGGCCCTAATAAATCCGGGCCCGTATGGGCAGCAATGACCGGAGACAGTTTGATCAATGTGATCGGCGTCTCCGTCACTGTTTCAAGGGATTTGGCAAATTCGGCGGCCTCTTCGTAATTATCACCGTAATGAAGGGCCACTTGTTCGATGCCCAAGGGCTTCCGTTCGGCGATGATCTCCAATAACCGGGTCCGGGCAGCCTTCAAGGTACGTATTTTTTCATAGGCAACCATCTTTCCGGTTTCGTCAAACCAAATAATCGGTTTGACCTGGATGATTGAGCCGATGAGGGCTTGGGCTCCGCTGAGACGTCCGCCTTCATAGAGATAACGGAGTGATTCCACCATAAAATAGACTTTGGTTCTGGATCGCAAGTCTTCGATATAGGAAACGATTTCGGCACGGCTGCAGCCGGATGCCGCCATTTCTGCAGCTTTAATCGCCAAATTGGCTTGACCGAAACCGCTCTGAAGCGAATCGACAATGGTAATTTTATCGGTTTCTAACATTTGAGCGGCGATATTGGCTGAGTTGACGGTACCGGATATTCCGCCGGAAAGCGTGATGCAGATAACTTCATCGCCGGCTTCGACGGCCGGTTTAAACACTTCCAAAAAACTGTTGGGATCAGGTTGCGACGTGGTAAATTTTTTTCCACCACGTTGTTGGGCATAAAATTGGTCATAGGTTATTTCATAGACTTCTTTTTGGGTTGCCCCGTCGCTGCAGATATAGAGCGGGACCGCAGTAATACCGTATTTTTGATATTCATCAAGATTTAAAGAAGCAGTGGTATCGGTTACAATTTTTACCATCGGAAACCTCCTGAAATATTGTTTATATATTCGAGAGAAGGAATGGGAATTCCTTTGATGAATTTTATATTCAATTTTATTTTTCAATAAGTTTATCAGCCTGTCAGAAAGGAAAGGGAAATAATGCGGCATTATTTGGCGGAATTCAGACGTTTTTTGTATCGTGAATTTATCCCGGTGACCAAGGGCATTATTATTTTAAACATTGTTGTTTTTTTGGTTGCCGAGTTTGTCAAAATTGGCGGTGTCCGGTTGGAAGGATGGCTTTGGCTCAATCCCTTGCGCGTTATAGGCCGTCCCTGGACTGTGTTGACTTATGCTTTCGTCAATGACTTGATTTCGGTGATTTTCGGTGCTTTATGGTTGTGGTTGGTCGGATCGGTACTGGAACGGTTTTGGGGAAGTTCGCGTTATGGACTGTTTTTGGCGGCGGTAACCGGAGTGACCGGAGGGGCATTGACGGTTGTCGGCCATTGGTTAAATGCGCCGGTGCCATTCTTCGGCATCTGGCTGCCCTTAGTGGGGCTCACTTGGGCCTGGGCGAGGTTCAATCCCGACCAGGAGTTGTTGTTTTGGGGCCTGGTCCCGGTAAAAGCACGCTGGTTGGCATGGATTCACGCGGCCTTGGTTTTCGCCACATACGCCCAGATGCATATCTTGTTCGGTTTAGCCAGTATGCTCGGTATCTCCCTGGCTTATGTCGATTGGGGAAAAAGGCGGTCGTTCCGGGACATGGATGACCGGAAAAAACGGTTGCGCCGTAGCCGCCTGCGCGTGATCAAATGACCTCTTAAAGGTGGATTTGCGATGCCTTATTGGTTATTAAAAACTGAACCGGAAGATTTTAGTTATGACGATCTGGTGCGGAACGGCAGGGAACGTTGGAACGGTGTTAAGAATTTCAGAGCCTTAAAGAATCTGCGGCAGATGCGTCCCGGGGATCAGGTATTTATTTATCACACCGGAAAGGAAAAAGCCATTATCGGAGTGGGGCAGGTGGTATCCGAACCTTATCCGGATCCGGATGAGACGGATCCCCGCTTCATTGTCGTCGACGTGGCGCCTGACTACCGGCTGGAACGGCCGGTCACTCTGAAAGAGATTAAAGCGGACTCGGCGTTTGACGCATGGGAATTGGTGACCCAGTCACGATTATCCGTGATGCCGGTAATGCCGGAGCATTGGAGAAGGATCCATGGGATGGCGGCAAAATAAAGTTTTGGTTGAATTTGAAAGGATATCCCCATCCCCCAAACTATAATAATTTTACAAAACAGTGCCATGGTTACCTTTCATCAACGAGATGAAAGGTTTTTTTATTTTTGGGAATTCTATGAAAAAAGGAAAAGATGGGATGCGATGGAAAACAGACTGAATGATCTGACAGGATCGGAATGGCTGTATTGGACCAATACCATTTATGAAACGAATTTTCCGCCCGACGAAACCCATGGTTTTCGTAAAGTTCACGGAGCCATGAAGCCCCCGGAATTGATGGCGGAGATTGTACGTTTTTTTACGAAAAAAGGAGAAACGGTGTTGGATCCTTTTGCCGGAGTGGGTGGGACATTGCTGGGAAGTATGATGGCGGAAAGGAAAGCGGTGGGCATTGAACTTAATCCGGCTTGGATTGAGCGCTATCAGTATATTGTAAAACATTATCATCTTTCCGGAGGGAAATGGGTTCCTCAGTCCGGGAAAGCCGGAGAGGATGTAATGGCGCCGGTCATGATTGAGGGAGACTGCCTGGAAGTGATGAAACATTTCGATGATCAGTCGTTTGCCGCCATCATCACGGATCCGCCGTATGGATGCCATCATGGAATCCGCGGGTTTCGGAAAGAAACCAACTTTAATATGTTTAATGACGGGGACCCCAGGGATTTCGGGAATTCCGTAAATTATGACGTTTTTTTTGAACGGATTCGCCTTTTTGGACAGGAGGCTTTCCGTCTGCTACAGAATGGCCGGTATCTGGTTTTGCTTGTGGGAGATCGCTATTATAACGGCGAATATTTCCCCCTCAGTTACTATGTGGCCTGCCAATTGCGAAAAACGGGTTTTAAATGGAAAGGCATCCGGATTTGGTGGAATAAAGCCACGCAACGTCCGTTGAGGCCTTATGCGGTAAAGAATTGCTTCATTCCGAATATCACTCACCAAAACATCCTGATTATGCGAAAAGAACTGTCAAAATCCAAATAAACCGGTATAAGGTTCTTGGCAATAAGCTTGGAACGTGCTATAATAATAAAGCAGTTCGCATTGTGGGCCTGTGGCTCAGTTGGGAGAGCGCTGCGTTCGCATCGCAGAGGTCAGGGGTTCGAATCCCCTCAGGTCCACCAAAATGATTTTTAAAACTCGCTGAAAAAGCGGGTTTTTTATTTTTTCCTTTTACCGTTTTGTCTTTATCTTTTTGCCCAGCAACTTTTATGAAATTCTACTAATTGTTGTATGAATTTTGCCGATAACTATATAAATATAAAATATCAATCGAGGAGTTGACCTGCATGGGTATTCAATGGACGCAGATGCTGGCAGTAGGGGACCCTACCATTGATAAGCAACATCAGGAATTGTTTGAGCGGATTAACCGGTTACTGGAAGCCTGCAGCGCAGGGAAAGGGGTGGAAGAAGTCAAAGAAACTATCCGTTTCCTTGGTGATTATGTGGTGACCCATTTTCAAACTGAAGAAAAAATGATGCGCGAAACCAATTATCCTGATTATCTTAAGCATAAGGCTGCCCATGATAAATTTGTAGAAAGCCTGTCTGAACTTAACGAATCGATCCAACAGGAAGGCGGCAATGTGAAAACCGTGATTGTCACCAATCGGTTGGTTATTTCCTGGTTGAATACGCATATTATGAATGTTGACAAGCAATTCGGCAAATTCTTGAGCGAAAGAAAACAATAAAAACTTACAAACGATCGGGTTGGGGTGAAGCGATGCTCACCCCTGTTTTTTTTGACGCATAGACTATCACGGGACTTAATCCTAAAAAGGAGAGATGGATACGTGATAGGAAAGGTCAAAGAGGTTTTTCCGGGGGGAAATACTCCGCGGGGGTTTTTTTCATATTTTGACTATATTATTCCGGCGGATGCCCATCGGATTATGATTTTAAAAGGCGGGCCCGGCGTCGGCAAAAGCACGTTTATGAAGAAGATCGCCGACCGGATGGTGGAGAAAGGATTCGATGTCGAGCTGCACCATTGTTCTTCCGATGATGATTCTTTAGACGCTGTGGTCATTCCTAAGCTCGGAGTGGCATTGCTTGACGGGACCAGCCCTCATATAGTGGATCCCAAATATCCCGGCGCAGTCGATGAAATTATCCACATGGGCGATTATTGGGATGAAGCCGGTATCCGGAAACATAAAGAAGAGATCATCGCCATTAACCGGATGACGGGAAAGATGTTTCAAAGAGCCTATCGTTTTTTAAGGGCGGCCAAAGCCATTCATGAGGACGTGGAATCCGTGGTCAGTGAAGGGTTGGATTACGGACTGGCCAATCAAAAAGCTGCGGCATTATCAGAGACCATTTTTGACGGTTATTCAGTGGGAGAACGGGTGGGATTTTGCCGGAAACTGTTCGGAAGTGCCATTACGCCTAAAGGATTCGTTCATCATTTAGAAACCGTCTTTGCCCCGTATCAGCGCATCTGGATAGTCACCGGAGAAGCCGGTACCGGAAAAGCGACGCTCATTGCCAAGCTGGCCCAAGCTGCTGTCGAACGGGGATTGGACTGTGAGGCGTATTATTGTCCCTTTGATCCGGATAAAATGGAACATCTGGTGATTTCCGAATTGGATACGGTCATCACCACCGGTGTTGAGCCTCATCGGGTCGAATTGAAGGACAGGAAGGTTTCGGTTATCGATATGCAACAATGTCTGCGGCCGGGCCATTGTCAAAAAGTGGAGGACGTTATTGCCGAAGAACGGCAATGGATTAAGGAGCTGATGGCTAAAGCCGTTGCCTGCCTGGCCGAAGCCAAGCGGGAACATGACCGTTTGGAGAAATATTATATTCCATTTATGGATTTTGAAGCCATATCAGCATTAGGCGAGAGAATTTTGTCCCGGATATTGAGGGATGCGGGCATTCACCATTCGTA
>JAKOSX010000250.1 GCA_029776595.1 Bacillota bacterium
ACGGCACCTGACAGGCGGCACATACCGCAGCCACCGCAGCGCCTTCCATCTCATTGCAATAAGCCCCAAAATCCCGATATAATTCTTCTTTGACGGCCGGCGAATCGTTAAACTGATCGCCGGTAGCGATGGGCCCCATCATCACCTTGAACTGGCCGGCTACACAACGTTCCATGGCCGCCTCACACTGGGCCGCCAACTGAGGATCCGCTTTTACGAACCCGTCATCGCCTTCTTCAAAAGCGCCTTTGGCGATACCGAAAGCCGTCAGATCCACGTCATATTGAATACATGCCGTTGAAATCACCACATCCCCGATCTTCAGCTCCGGATGCAACCCTCCGGCCGCACCGATATTGATAATCTGATCCGGCTTAAACCGGTCGATCATCACCTGTGTACACCGGGCAGCATTCACCTTTCCAATGCCGGACATAGCCGTTATGCACGGTGTCCCCTTCACCGTTCCCTCATAAAACTCGATTCCGTAAATAACTTGCTTACGGAGATCCGTCATCTTTTCCAGGATCGCATCCCGCTCCGAGGTTACTGCCGTAATGATTCCGACCATCGTTTCACTCCATCCCCTAAGATTTTCACGTTTATTTTACTATATCCCGGACCAACCGGCACTATATATTTCCAAAAATCCCGGAAGGTAATCTGCATTCGTCCATGGAACAGATCTTCCAAGCATTTATCCATCGGGAGGACGCTGATGAATAAGAAATTATCCGAAATGTCCCTGGAAGAACTGTGGCAACTGTTTCCTATCATTATAAAAGAATATAATCCGTCCTATCCGGAATGGTACCTCCGGGAAAAAGAGGAGATTATAAAAGCAGTAGGCCCGGACACCGTTTACCGGATAAACCATATCGGAAGTACAGCCGTTCCGGGACTGGTTTCCAAGCCCACCGTCGATATTTTAATGGAAGTTTATGAACATTGCAACCTGAATCAGGTTCACCGTCGACTTCTTCGGGCAGGATGGACCCTGATGAGTCTTCAGGATCCGCCTGACTTAAAGATGTCTTTGAATAAGGGATATACCCCACACGGTTTCGCCGAACGGGTTTTCCATCTCCACCTCCGGTTCCGGGGCGATTGGAATGAACTCTATTTCCGGGATTATCTCCTGGCCCATCCCGACATCGCCAAAGCTTATGGCGAATTAAAGAAGGATTTGGAACCCCTGTATAAGCATAACCGGGATGGATATACTCAGGCCAAAACCGAGTTTATCTCCAAATGGACCCAGGCGGCCCGGGAAGAATTTAAAGACAGGTATCGCCCTATTTGAGCCAGGCTAACAAGACGCCGGCTGCAACGGCAGAACCGATAACCCCCGCCACATTCGGACCCATGGCATGCATCAGCAGGTAGTTCCCCGGCTTTTCCTGGGCGCCCAACTTTTGCACCACGCGGGCCGCCATGGGAACTGCCGACACGCCGGCTGCACCGATCATCGGATTCACTTTCCCGCCGGTCCATTTGCACATAATCTTGCCAAAGATAACGCCGCCGGCAGTACTGAAGGCAAAGGCCAATAATCCAAGCAAAATAATGCCTAATGTTGCCGGTTGCAAGAACAATTCAGCCTTGGCTTTGGCGCCTACCGACAAGCCTAGGAAGATAGTGATGATGTTAATTAACTCATTCTCGGCGGTTTTCGACAACCGGCCCACCACTCCGGACTCCCGGAGCAAATTGCCGAACATCAAGGAACCCAGCAGGGCAGCAGCAGACGGCAAAATTAAAGACCCAATAATTGTCACGGCAATGGGGAAAATGATCTTTTCGGTTTTGGAGACTTCCCGCATTTGCTCCATGACGATCTGCCGTTCCTCCTTGGTGGTCAAGGCCTTAATGATGGGCGGCTGAATGATGGGAATTAAGGCCATATAGGAATAGGCGGCAATGGCGATGGAGCCCAGTAAATCCGGTTTCAGGCGGCTGGTTAAATAAATAGCCGTCGGACCGTCAGCACCTCCAATGATTCCAATGGAAGCGGCTGCTTTCAGATCATATCCCAATCCCGGGAAGAAATGATTGAGCACCAATGCCCCCAACAAAGCCGCAAAGATTCCAAGCTGTGCCGCCGCACCCAACAAAATGCTGCGAGGATTGGCAAGGAGCGGCCCAAAATCCGTCATCGCTCCGATCCCCAGGAAAATTAACGGAGGGTAAATCCCCAAATTAACCCCTTGATACAAATAATAAATTAAACCTCCCGGCTGGAATTGGCCATTCACCGTAGTTCCAGGATCCATCAGACCGGCCAGGGGCAAATTGACCAACAGCATACCGAAGGAAATCGGCAATAACAACAACGGTTCATATTGCTTCACAATGGCTAAATACATTAATACTAACGAAACGACGATCATTATCAGAGATCCGATATCCAGATGAACGAATCCGGTATCATTCATCAATCGCAAGAAATTATCCCACATATTTATCCTCCTATATACCACGTATCAATATTCATTCCATTCATACCACACTTTAGTTTTTGGTCCATTTCTTGACGAGAAACGACATCCACTTCATCATATACATCAACACAAACAAGACCAAAAACACAACACTCATACCGATCACCATAAGCTCCAGGCCAGTTTGTAAACTCTCCATCGTATCACCTCACCCCCGTTTATATTAAAGATATAGATTATATCAAAGCAGGAAACCCAATCAAGAATCTCCCACTAAAAACCTTAATTCTTTTGGAAATAAGTTTTTGGGGATTGCAAAAACCCTTTTTAAGTTTACCGGTTACCTGTGATACGCGACCGGTATCCGCCAAGCTGCTCTTCAACCCAACTCCAAACCGCATCTTTCCCTTGCTTGTTCTCAGCCGAAAACGGAATTAACGGATGATCCGGACCCAGGGCCAGGGATTGTCGTATCTCCTGTAACTGCCGGTTCATCTGGTTGCGGGAGAGTTTATCGGATTTGGTCGCCACGATCAGAAAGGGTTTTCCCTGAAACTTCAACCAATCCAACATCATCCGATCATCCTCGGTGGGAGCATGCCGGATATCCACCAGCATGATGATGGCTTTCAATTGCTCCCGGGTATTTAAATACGTTTCAATCATGTCACTCCATGCAGCCTTCTCCGCCTTGGAAACTTTGGCATATCC
>JAKOSX010000025.1 GCA_029776595.1 Bacillota bacterium
CATATCATCGACTGTTACAATCTTTGTATGAAACGTATAACCGATGGCAAACCGGACCGAAATGGGATCCGGTAGCAGGTTGGTCATCAGCGTCAACCCGCCATAGTAATCACGGTACGGTTTGATCGGACTCAAACCGAACCCGCGGATCCGTTCCGTCGGACATTTTTTCTCCGTCACCAATCCAGCCTCCTGTTGCTGGCCTTTGTTGGCGATCAACCGAAACCCTTCTATGCGAACGTCCCGGTACTGATAAGCCTGATCCGGCCGCAATAACCGGTCAAGCACGTTAAGTATCAATGAATGCATCATGCATGTTCCTTTTCGATTATCTTGATAATTTCCGGCGCGAATTTATAAAAAGCACCGGAACCAATGGGTGTCCGAAGCCCATTGGAGGGGCGGTTCTTCATGATGGCATTGGGGCATAACTTTCGGACAGCGTGGCGCAAAGGGGCACCCTTGTGCCGCTCCCAAGGGATTGACTTCGCCCGTAAGCACGATCCGCTTTTTCCGGGCGTCCGGATCCAACACAGGAATAGCTGATAACAATGCCTCCGTATATGGATGCCGGGGATCGTCAAAAAGTTCCTGCGCGGAAGCGAACTCCACCAGTTGTCCGAGATACATGACGGCAATCCGCCGGGAAATATATTTGACCACGGTCAGGTCGTGGGAGATAAAAAGATAAGCGATATTCAACCGTTGTTGCAGTTCCCGAAGTAAGTTAATGATCTGGGCCTGAACCGAGACATCCAATGCGGATACCGCTTCGTCACAGACCACCAAATCCGGATTGAGCGAGATAGCCCGGGCTATGGCAATCCGCTGGCGCTGTCCGCCCGAAAACTCATGAGGATACCGATAAAGATGGTCCCCGGAAAGCCCCACCTGCTCCAAGAGCTGGACCACTCGTTCTTCCTTTTCCCGACGGTTTTTAACGAAACCATGTTCCGACAGGCCTTCCCCCACCTGATCCAAAACCACCATCCGCGGGTTCAGGGACGAAAAGGGATCCTGAAAAACGATTTGCAACCGGGGCCGGATCTTCCGAAGCTGCGCCTGGGACAGTTGCGTCAGGGAAATCCCGTCGAAAACGACGGAGCCGCTGTCCGGCTCGATCAGGCGGAGAACCGCCCGGCCCAGCGTGGTCTTACCGCAACCAGACTCTCCGACCAAACCCACGGTTTCACCGGCATTCACATCCAAACTGACCCGGTCGACGGCCCGGACTTTCAGAGAACTTTTCTTCCAAAACCCCGTCTGAACCGGGAAAAATTTGGTCAATTCCTTAACTTCCAACAACGGCATTTTCCAGTTTCTCTCCTACTGTTCAATATAACCAACAAGCTACCCAATGCCCGGGAGCCACCTCTTTCAATTCCGGGCAACGCTGCCGGCAGACCTCCGTTGCCCGATGGCATCTGGCTGCAAACAGACATCCGGGAGGCAATTCCGTCATATCCGGTATCTGTCCGGGAATGGCATAAAGATTCCCGGTTTCGTCATATCCGGGAACGGACTTGAGTAACCCGACGGTGTACGGATGACGGGCTTCTCGGAACAAGGGTCGGACCGGAGCCGTCTCCACCACTTTTCCTCCGTACATCACCGCCACCCGGTCAGCGGTTTCAGCCACGATACCCAAGTTGTGGGTGATCATTAAGATGGCCATCCCGGTTTCCTCCTGTAACTGGCGGAGCAATTCCAGGATTTGGGCCTGAATGGTCACATCCAGGGCGGTCGTCGGCTCATCGGCAATCAGCAGCTTGGGATGGCAGATCAAGGCCATAGCGATCATGGCCCGCTGCCGCATTCCTCCGGAAAGTTGATGCGGATAAGCATCAACCTGACGGGAAGGATCATGGAAACCGACTTTGGCCAAGATCTCCACAACCAATTCCCTGGCCTCTTTTGGCGGCATCTTTTCATGGACGGCCAACACTTCGGCAATTTGGGAACCGATGGTTTGAACCGGGTTAAAACTGGTCATCGGTTCCTGAAAGATCATCCCTATTTCACTGCCGCGCAGCCGGATCAATTCCGCCGTCGGCATGGACAAAAGATCCCGTCCGTCCCAGACGATCCGTCCGGAAAGGATCTTCCCCGGCGGCGACGGCACCAGCCGCATCAATGACAGTGCCGTCACCGACTTCCCACAGCCCGATTCGCCCACCAGCCCGAAGGTTTCCCCGGGCAATATCCGGAATGAAACGCCGTTGACGGCATGAATGGTCTGATTGCCCGTTTCAAAGACGATATTAAGATCTTCCACCTGCAACAGCGGTTTCGCCATGTTACTCCATCCTTTGATATTCTTTGGGGTCAAAGGCGTCCCGTACACCTTCACCGATAAATGCGATTAACAACAATACGCCGAACAAAGCCAGCACCGGGTAGAGGGAAATCCAATAGGAAAAGATATTGCTCAATCCCTGATGCATCAGCTCTCCCCAACTGGGGGTCGGCGCCGGCAGCCCAAATCCCAAGAAGTCCAGAGCCGACAACGACGATATTGCTCCAATCAGGCTAAACGGCAAAAATGTAATAATCGGCGTTAACGCATTGGGCAAAATGTGACGGAACATAATCTTCCAACGGCTCACCCCTAATGCCCGGGCCGCTTCCACGTACTGGATCTCCCGCAACTTCAAAAATTCGGAGCGGATATAGTAAGAGATGCCGATCCAGTCGAAGATGACAAAAACGAGCAACAACACTAAAAACCCGGTCCCCAACGAGCTGCCGATGATAATGACGATATACAAAAAGGGCAATGTCGAGAAAATTTCGATAACCCGTTGCATCACCAGGTCGAAGACCCCGCCCAGATATCCCTGGAGGGCTCCGATGACGATACCCACCGCCATACTGCACACCGTGATCAACAGGGCAAAACTGAAACTGATGCGAAATCCGTAAATCAACCGGGTAAGGATATCCCGCCCCCGGTCGTCGGTGCCGAAGGGATTACGCCAGGTAGGCGGCGTCGGAGGATTCCCCTCCAAATCCAGGAGGGATTCATTGGGCCCATAGGGGATAATCGGAAAAATCATCCAATTCCCTTTTTCCTGAAACGCCGGAGACCGGTTCAACTCTTTATAATTGGGGATCTCCGCCGGACTGAGTCCAAAATGGCTGCCGTCATAAAACCGGAGAATGGGAAAGTAATATTTCCCTTCGTAGCGCACCAGCAACGGCTTGTCATTGGCGATAAAATCAGCCCCCAACGACAGTACATACAAGACCATCAAGATCCAAAACGAATAGTACGCCCGTTTCATCCGTTTAAATTTTTCAAGACGTCTTCGGGTAATCGGCGACAAACGCAGCACTATAGACCCTCCGTAAAACAAGTTTACAGGACAATGACAGTTTTCACCAGTAAAACAGTTAACAGTTGAGATAGTTGACAGTTCCAAAGTGTAAAGGGAAAATGGCATCGGGTTCTAGAGGGTTAGGTTAGCTGGGTACAGGTTTTAGATAGGAACGCGTTAGCGTTCCTTCCATAACCTAGAACCCGGGACCCAGGACCCAAGACCTAGACCTCATATCAGGATAAAGCTGTTCACTGTGAACTGTGTACTGTGAACCCGAGAAAGAACTGTCCACTCTTTTTATCCCATTTCACTTATTGAAACTTCACCCTCGGGTCCACCAGCATCAGGCAGAAGTCGGAAATAACCCGGCCCACCAGCATCAAGACGCTGGAAATGACGGTCAGCCCCAACGCTACGGGATAATCCCGGTTGACGATGGCCTGATAGCCCAAAAGCCCCATCCCATCAATAGTGAAGACCGTTTCGATCAACAAAGCGCCCGACAACACCACGCCGATGATCATCCCAATATTGGTGGCGATAGGAATCAGCGCATTACGCAAGCCGTGGCGGAATAACGCCTGTTGATAGCTTAACCCTTTGGCAAGTGCTGTCCGGATATAATCCTGATTTAACTGCTCCATCAGGGAGTTTTTCATGAGCAATGTCAATGAGGCAAAGCCGCCGATAGTATAGCAGACCAGCGGCAAAAACATATGGTGGAGATAATCGATGATCTTCCCCAACAGGGACAGCTCTTCAAAGTTGTCGGAAACCACGCCGGCGACGGGGAAAAGATTGAGAAAACTGCCGCCTCCGAAAAGAACGATCAAGATCACGGCCAACGCAAAGGCGGGAACCGAGTATCCCAGAAAAATTAATACGCTGCTCCAATGGTCAAAAGGCTCGCCATGCCGCAGCGCCTTTTGAATCCCCAACGGAATACAGACCAAATACGTCAGGAAGAGCCCGGTGAGACCGAAGGTCAAGGAGATGGGAATCCGGCTGGCGATCACTTCCAACACCGGTTTTTCATAGATATAGGAAGTCCCCAGGTCCAGACGGGCCAATTTCCGCAGCCAGTTCCAATAACGGACCATTACCGGCTGGTCAAAACCATAATAACGCTTGATATTTTCCAGCTCTTCTTTACTGATGGCCGTCTGCAACGTACCGCTGTCGGCGACTCCTCCTTCAGTTTGGGCCGCCAGCTTCATTTTTTGGATCGCCTGTTCCACCGGGCCGCCGGGAACCATCTGCATAATCAGGAAACAAACGACGGTTATCCCAATAAGAGTCGGAATCATCAGTAAAATCCGTTTGAGAAAATATGATTTCATGTCCCGCTCCTTACATCGTCATACCGAATTTCCACCGGTTCCGCCGGCAATGCCGTCCGCTCTTTCACCGCTTTTTCGTATTCGGCGGCTTTTTCGGGATCAAACCACCAATACTTGATGATGCCCGAAGCATACTTAGCGAAGACCGTCTTCGGCATGCCGAAAATGTTTTTGTAAAAAATCCGGGAATAATCCGCTTCCCAAAACAGTAAATAAGGGACGTCTTTCGCGATGATCCGGTCAATCTGTTTTACGATCCGGTTACGTTTTTCAACGTCGAAGATGGCCGGGAGAGAATCGATCAAACGGTCCACTTCCGGATTGCGGTAATAGGTCAGATTGCTGCCGCCGATCTCCTCCGCATGCTTTGAATGCCACAACTGTTCGGGATCCGGGAAGAGCGTCCCGCTCCATCCGATCATCACCGTATCAAAGTCATACTTATCCATATCCTTGATCAACGTGGCCCAGGACATGCGTTTAAGATTGACTTTGATCCCGGCCCGTTTGCAATCTTCCACGAACACGGTCAAAAACCGTTCACTGTCCTGTTGGACATAGGAAATGGAAAACTCTAGCCGTTTCCCCTGGTCGTTGACTAAAACCCCGTCCTGATCCAGACGGTTGTAACCGGCTTCTTTCAAAAGTTCCTTAGCTTTCGCCGGATCATAGGCCAACACCGGATTGGACTGTTCCCCTTTTTCGTACAACGACGGCCAATAAGAAGACAACGGCCGATATTCATTGTACATGATTTTCTCCAAGATCTGCTCCCTGTTCAACAGATGGGCCAATGCAGTCCGGACACGCAAATCCTGAAATATAGGCCGCCGCATATTGAGAGCCAGGCCTTGAAAACCCCGGGGCGCATAATTGTAAATCTTTTGCTTGACGATCCAGTTCTTTTGAAAATGCTCGGTTTTGGTATCCTCCATCCACCGTTTGGCGGTGATTTCGGTATAGATGTCAAAATCGCCGCGTTTAAAGGCTTCAAAAGCCGTATCGGGGCTCATCACTTTAAATTTAATTTTTTCGAAATTATAGGTTCCTTTGCGGTGGGGCAGCTGGTCCGCCCAATAATCTTTCTTCCGGGTCAGAACATAATACCGCCCTTCTTTCACTTCGGTCAGATCATAAGGGCCGCTTCCGCCCGGCAGGCTCATATTAAAGGCTTTATTAAAGTCTTTCCCCTCCATCAAATGTTTGGGAAGGACATTAAATCCGGCGATCATTTCAAAATTTTTATAGTGGACGGTTTTGGCAGTAAACTTCACCGTATAGTCATCGATAATTTCAGGCGGCTGAAGCCGACTGAGATACAACCGCATCACCGAAGTCAGATTGTTCGGGTTCATAATCGTATCATAGGTGAACTTGATATCAGCCGCAGTAATCGGAGTCCCGTCGGACCAGCGGGCTGCTGGGTTTATCTTCACGGTAAACTCCTTTTTATTTTCCGAAACCGTGCACGACTCAGCGATTAACGGCTTGTACTCCAAAGTATTCTCATCAAGATCAAGCAAAGATGCATACACCAAGTCAAACACCTGGGCGGCATCCGTCGAATTGTTGACAAATGCATTAAAAGATTTCGGAAATTCCGAAATATGTAACGTCAACTGCCCGCCGTTGAACGGTTTTGGTTGCGAACCCGAACGGTCCGTACCCGACAGCGAAAGATACCCGATGACGCCGACGACAACCAAAACGGCGGCAATGATGATATAGAGCAGTTTACGGTTCAAAACCGATCCCTCCTGGACTAACCTAATTCATGAAGTAAGGTTCGACATAACCAAAAAAATCCCTGTTTGAAAGTTATGGCGGAAAGATAGGAATTATATCCGGAACATCAAAAATTAAGCAACCGTCTGACGTAGCATCATCCTGTAAAATATGTTACACTAAAACTAAACCGGTCTGATACTTTATCACAGGAGGCCGTCATGTTGATTATAGGCATCGCCGGAGGCACCGGCTCCGGAAAATCCACCGTAGCCAAAGCGCTGGAACGGGAATTGGGTGCCGACAACGTCGCCCTCATCTCCCAGGATTCTTACTATGTGGACAACAGCCATCTCCCAATGGAAGTCCGCTCCAGACAAAATTATGACCATCCGGATGCGTTTGAGGACAAGCTGCTGCTGGAACATCTGCACCAACTCCGGCAGGGGCGGTCGGTCAATGTTCCGGTCTATGACTTTTCCCAACATTTGAGAACGAAAGAAACCCAGCTCCTCATCCCCAAGCCTGTCATTATCGTGGAAGGAATCTTAATTTTGGCCAATCCGGAGCTCCGAGAGATGTTTGATATTAAAATTTTCGTTGACACGGACGCCGACACCCGGGTCTTGCGCCGGATTATCCGGGATATCAAAGAGCGCGGCCGCACCCTGGAATCCGTCTGTAACCAATACCTGACCACCGTCAAGCCTATGCACGAGGCTTTCGTCGAACCGTCCAAACGGTATGCCGATATTATCGTCCCGGAAGGTGGCCACAACCAGGTGGCCTTAAGCCTCTTAATCTCCAGAATCGAACGTCACCTGGAAAACACCCGGCGGGATTTGGCATAATGCAAAAGTCAGTAACCAGAAGACAGAATTCAGACGATAGAAGACAGAAGAAAACCGCAATTCCATTTGCTCATGGTAATAGAATGTATTGTGCACTATGAACTGTGTACTGCGAACCTAAAAAGATAGAACTGTCAACTGTAAACTATATAAAAAGGGCTCTTACTGTTTACCCAGCAAGAACCCTTTTTCTTTTATTCAATTAAAACAATCGCAAGCGTAAGTAGTTGTCCCGGACGAAGTCCAATTGGCCGATTTCGTCCAAGG
>JAKOSX010000251.1 GCA_029776595.1 Bacillota bacterium
ACGCCCAGGTCAACATATCCGTCGGTTTGCCGGGGACCAAAAGCGGGCCTACCTTGTTGGGAAAAGCGCTCAATACGGATTTTGTTTTCGTCGCCGTATCAGTCGAGTAATTTCGTCAATTCGCACAAGAGTCGGTTCCCCGGAACCGGCTCTTGTGCATATTATGCATAAGGTGATCCCGATGAGTAAAGGCAGAGTTGGCATTCTCACCTCATACCACATCCATAACGACGGCAACCGGATGATCTACGGCGGCGCGGAACGTTATGGCATTGAATTTACCAAGCTGTTGCTGGAGATGGGTTACCACGTGGAGTGGTGGCAGATCGGCTCCGGTTGGGAACAGGAAATCCTTCCGGGAGTTCCCCTTTACAGCATCCCGATGGGTGAGGCCGAATACCAAACTTGCCCGGCCTTAAACCATGCTTTCCATGAACAGGCCAACCGGATCGATTTTGCCGTTTATTTCAGTACCTTATTGGCTTACCCTCAGGCCTTTAAAAAAAGCATCTCCATATCCCACGGCATCTATTGGGATTATCCCACCTGGGAAAGGATTGTGCCCACCGAACGCCATCGCCGGGAATGGCGTTACCGTTGGTGGAGCGCTTTAAACCGCCCCGCAGCGATCGTTTCCTGCGACACGGCAACGATCCGGTATATTAATGCCACCTGGCCCGCATTAAGCGAAAAAATGGTCTATATCCCCAATTTTGTCGATTTGCAAAGTTTTTACCCGCTAGAAGAAAAAGTACCCCGGGAAACCGTGCGGATTCTTTATCCGCGCCGGCTTACTTCCGTCCGGGGAATTTACGAAACGATCGCCGCCATCGAAAAATTGGCGCCCAAATATCCCCAGGCTGAGTTTCATATTGTCGGGCGCAGCCATAACGACCATCACGAAGGTGAGCTATTGCGCTGGGCCGGCCAATATGAACAGGTCTATTATTATTGGCGTCCTCCCCACCAAATGCCCGGGATTTACCGGCAAATGGACATCGCCATCATCCCGACCAAAGCTTCCGAAGGAACCTCCTTATCCTGTCTGGAAGCCATGGCATCCGGCTGCGCGGTCGTCGCCGGCTGCACCGGAGGACTTACCGATCTGATCATCCATGAATATAACGGCTTATTGCTCCGGCCACTGAATACCCGGACATTGACGGAGGCTTTAGCCCGTTTGATCGAAGATCCCGAACTGAGACAGAGGCTGAGTATAAACGCCAAAACCGTATCGGAAGCCTTCTCCTTGGAAAAATGGAAACACCGCTGGCGTAAGGTGATTGAAGCCGTTTTTCGATAAACACCGAGGTGAAATCGATGCGTAAAGGATCCGTTGCCATCGCCACATTGAAATTAATGGACCCCCTAGCCCGGAAATTCGTCTCCGATTACCGGCGGCAGTATGCCATCGAACTCTCCAAATTACTCTTGGATCTCGGTTATGAAGCGGCCTGGTTTCAACCGGGAAACGGCTGGCATAGTCAACTGCTTCCGGAGGTGCCGGTCTTTGGCGTTCTGCGGGACGGAGCCCAGCTTCTCACCTGGCCCGCCACCTCCGATGATTTCTACGAAAAAGCGCACGGATTTGACTGGTGTATCTATTTCGACCTCATCCTGGCTTACCCGCAGGTCCACGAATCGTCCATCGCTGTAGCCCATGGCATCTCCTGGGATGATCCGTTATTTGAAGCAAAATTACCGACCGAAGCGGAACGGGAAGAGTGGAAGCGCCGCCTCTGGATGGCCTTGCGCGCCCCCCAAAAGGTGGTCACCGTCGAGAGCGGTCTCATCCACTGGGCCACCGCCACCTGGCCCGGACTGTATAATACCTTCGAGTATCTGCCGAACTTCATACCCGCCTGGGCAGAAGAAGAAGCCCCCGTCGCCGCGAGGCCGGGCGCGCCGGAGTCATGCACAAATACGGTCCGGATCCTTTTCCCCGGCCCCCTCACCCCTGAAGCTGGAATCAGCGAAACCATCCGGGCCATGGAAACATTGCTGGAGATGGATGACCGTATCGAATTTCAGTTGGCAAATGCCGGCCCGGCGGCTACAGTCAAGTATCTGACGGAATGGTCCGAAAAGCATCCCCGCCGTCTTTTAATTACCGAACCGGTTACCGGCAAAATCTTGAAGCAGGCGGATCTTGTGCTGTTGCCGGGCAAAAGTTTCCAGGAAACCGATATGATATGCCTGGCCGCCATGTCCTTGGGTAAAACCGTGATCGTCGGCCAAAACAGCGGCCTCGCCGATCTCGTC
>JAKOSX010000252.1 GCA_029776595.1 Bacillota bacterium
GGGGCGCGTCGTACCTGATCAATGATTTCTATCGGCGGTTTCTGGCCAAGGGAAGGGATGAACCCCACTATGTGCGGGCCTCGCAAATCGCCACGCTGGGATTGATGGTTCTGTCCTCGGTGGTTACGTACTATCAAACGTCGATCTCCGAGGCGTGGAAGTTTTTGATGGCGATCGGGGCGGGGACGGGCAGCGTGTACATCCTGCGGTGGTTCTGGTGGCGGATCAATGCCTGGAGCGAAGTCTCGGCCATGGCCGCCTCGTTCGTGATATCGCTCGCGCTGCAATATGGTTTCCATTTGAATTCTGAAAATCCGGTGCATTTCGCTTGGACGGTGATGATTACCGTAGCCGGTTCGAGCGGGATCTGGCTGCTGGTCACCTGGCTTACGCCGCCGGAAGACGAACAGACGCTCCTCGCTTTTTACCGCCGCGTCCGGCCCAATCCAGCCTTATGGGGGCCGGTGGCTGGGAAAGCGGCCGATATCCCTATGCGCCATGACGGATGGAACAATCTGCTCGATTGGTTCGCGGGCTGCGTGATGATTTATTTGGCCTTGTTTGGCACAGGGAAAATCATCTTTGGACGGATCCAAACCGGTGTTCTGTTCTTGATGACCGCTGCCGTCGCGGGGTGGGTGGTTTATTGGGACCTCAACCGCCGGGGCTGGAAAGTCTTCGAGGAAGAAACCGGCGGGCCGGTGGAGCGGTAATCCGGTCAAAACTTACCCGAATGAAGAACCATCCCCGTGCTTCCTTCGTGGCGGGAGTCAGAGTAAGGTGGGAACAGATATCGCTATCCTTCTCCCCTTGAGATAGGGCCGGGGTGAAGGAAGCCCTGCCGGGGCCGGGGAAAGCCGTTATGCAGGGAAGACGATTATTCGTAGAGGACAAAATCCCTTACCGAGGTTGCGTTTTGTTCGATGCTGACATTGCTGAAACGGGCGGCTTCGATGGTATTTGTGTTGTGCGAGGTGATGCAAAGCCCGACCAGAATCGTATCCGCCATGTCAATTTCCTTGCTGGCCAATACCATGAAACCGCCGGCCGCCAAACCGCGTAGCATCGTGAACGTATCGCCTGCCCGCTTAAGTTGGATGGTATTGGTGAGAATGCTGATGTTTTCGCCGGAATTCCAGAATGTATCTTCTTCCCCTTCTGTGGCGGTTGGACGGACAAAAAAGTTGCTTAAATTATTGCGGATGATAGCCGCGCAGGCATATTCTCCATCGGTCCGTTCGGGATCGTCCACCGTATTGCGGGCGATGATTCCAGCCTTTTTCCATTCGTCCCCGGTATCAACTCCCGTCAGCCATTCCACCGTGGCGGTGGCGGTGAAATCGCCGGTAATCTCCTTGAAGATCCAGAAAAATCCATCCGGCACATCCCATATATCATTGCCGCTGCCCTCCAGTTCGTACACCCCATTTTGAAACGTCGCCAGACCGGCGCCCGCGTCGTCCCCGACGCTGGCCTGGTCGGTAAAGATCCCCAGGGGTTGTCCGTAGCCTGCCAAACTGCTGCCCAGGATTACCCATATGGCCAACCATCTTTTCATAGCCATTCTCCTTTTTCTTTGGAATGGGGCACACCGGCCCTTCGTAAGTCCTGCTTCCGTTCGATGCTCGATCCTATATTGTTTGTTTAGTACAAATCTTTGACGCATGAAGATGACTGCTTTTTATCCCACGGGAGTGATTGGGATAATTAACCTTTCGGCCGGGGA
>JAKOSX010000253.1 GCA_029776595.1 Bacillota bacterium
CATATTAAAAGTAAAACTCGTGGATAAGAAGAAACGGAAAGTATCCGACAAAGAGTTGGCTGCTATCATCACCAAAGAGTTGGCGGATATCCCCAATGCCAAGATTCGGGTGTCTGCGGTTTCCGGTTTCAGTGTGGGTACAGCCACGGTTGACTTTTACCTTCAAGGCCAGAACCTGGCGACCCTCGAAAAATATGCAGCCCAACTTGAACCGAAACTTCAGGCTATACCGGGTCTGATGAACATTAACACCAGTACACGGCCTGGAAAACCGGAGATCACCATCGTCCCCGACCGAGTCCGGCTGTCCGAATACGGCATAACCATGCAAGAATTGGCCGTGTTGCTCCGGGCTTCCGTGGAAGGATTGGAAGTGGCCCAGTACAAAGAGAGCGGGAATGAATACGATATCCGGGTGGTTTTAAATAAAGAGTCCATTCCCAGTTATGAGGATTTTAAAAACCTACCGGTTCCCACGAAATACGGGACATTCCCCATCTCCCATTTTGGCGAGTTGAAATTTACCAACAGCTATAATAAGATTTTGCATTCGGATAAATATACGGCCATCGAATTTACTGCCGATACCATGCCTGGCGTTGCGTTGGGCGATGTCACCGAAGCTATCAAAGAGGCAGTTAAGGAATTGAATCTACCCTCTGGATATCAGTTGAAATGGGGCGGCTTCGGCGAATTGATGTACGAGATGTTGGGGAGCATGGCCTTTGCCTTTGTGTTAGCAGTCCTCTTAACCTTTATGCTCTTGGCAGGGACTGTTGAAAACATTGGCCAGCCGGTGCTCATCCTGACCACCGTACCACTGTGTTTGATCGGTGTAATACTGGCCATGTTCGTTACCGGTTCGGCAATGTCGATTCTGTCCATGTTATCCATCATCATGTTGGTCGGTATGGTGGTTAACAATGCGATCTTGATATTGGATTATGCTAACCAGTTAAGGGCTCAGGGTATGAGCATGAAAGAGGCACTGTTGGTGGCTTGCCCTCAGAAATTGAAAGCTATCATCATGTCCAACCTGGCTGCGGTTCTGGGGATGTTGCCGATGGCTCTCGGCATCGGAGTATCCGGTGCGGAAATCCGGCAACCCATGGGTATTGTGAGTATCGGGGGTATTCTGTCGTCAACGCTATTGACGCTGATATTCATCCCGGCTCTGGAATATACGCTCCAAAGGGAAAAGACCCACAAGAAAAGTACTGAAACAGTCGTAGTTGGAGGGTGAGCAAATGATTAAAAAAGTTTTCTGCTGCGTCGCTGCATTGCTCATACTGGTATCTGTGCCGACATTCGCTGTTGAACAGCAGCAAAATAAGTCATTGCCTGAAGTCCTGACGTTACAACAATGTTTGGATCTGGCGATGCAAAACAACAAACAGATTCAAGAAGCCAAAAAACAGGTGGAAATTGCTGAAAATGCCGTGAAAGAAGCCAAAGCCGGCTTTTGGCCTACCGTGCAATATCAAGTGGTGCGGGATCGGTCTGACCTGCCGCAGTATCAGGTGGCCACCACCTATGCGAAGACCGATTTCAAATTCGGGATCAATGCGACGTTGCCCCTTTATACCGGCGGAATTCTCGAAAACAATGTCAAATTGGCCGAATTGCAATTGGAGGCGGCCAAGGAAGAATTGCGGAAGGCCACCCAGTCATTGACCTACAACGTTAAACAAGCCTACTATAATTTGTGGCTGGCCGAGCAAATTTATCGCGTACAGCAAAGCTCCTATGAAAACATGGACCGCCATTATCATCAGGTCCAAATCCGTTATCGCAACGAAACCGCTTCCAAATTGGACCTGCTCCGGGCGGAAGTGCAACGGGATACGATTAAGCCCAAGGTGATCAGCGCCAAAAATCAGGTAGCTTTGGCTAAATTGCAATTGGCAACGTTAATCGATTATCCGAAAGATAAACAATTGACCATCAATTTTGATCCGGACAGTCTGTCTGTCCCTGAATCCGTGTCCATTACACTTTCACAGGTACTGGAGGAGGCTTATCAAAACCGCCCTGAAATGCGGCAAATTAAGTTGCAGTCCGAGAGTTACCGGATATTGAAAGAGATGGAAGAAGCGGCCTACAAACCCAATGTGGCAGTGAGTGCCGGGTATGCCGGTATTAATAAGGATATTGACATTAAGGATTGGTCGTGCGCGTGGAACCTGACGTTTTCCGTCGGCGGAAAGCTCTATGACCGTAAAGTCCAAGCCAAAATCGACCAGGTTAAAGGGAAAGAAGACTTAACCGCCGTCCGGGAAAGCGGCTTGCGGGATCAGATCCGGCTGGAGGCTGAACAGTCCCTTCAAAATCTGGAAGTTAATCTCGAAAACATTAAAGTGAACCAGTCGACCATTGGCTTGGCCAAGGAATCTTTACGAATGACGCAAATCCGCGTCGATAACGGGATGGCCACCACC
>JAKOSX010000254.1 GCA_029776595.1 Bacillota bacterium
ACCATGAGTCTCAATTTCTTTTTGCATCAGGGGGATCATCACATAGCCGCCGCCGAAACTAAAAAGGCCGATTTTAAAGAAGATCCAGAAGAGTTGAAGATAAATCATGATAATTTCCTCCGGGAAGCGGATGTGGCCAAACCGACGGCGGCGCCGGCGATGATGGCCCACATGGCATGGACTTCGAAGAATGCGATAGCACAGAAACAGATGAAAGCGATCCACCAACTGATCCGGTTTTTAATGACTGATTTGCCGAGTTTATACGCAGAAAGTCCGATTAGGGCCACGATGCCGGCCCGAACTCCGGTAAACGCTTTGGAAATATAGATATTTTCCCGTAAACCCGCCATTATGGAAGCAATAGCCAGAATGATCAGAAATGACGGCAGGATGACGCCTAAAGCGGCGACACAGGCGCCGATCAGTCCGGCCACTTTGTACCCGATAAACATGGATGAATTGATGGCGATGACCCCGGGGATGGATTGGCAGACGGCGAAAATGTCGACGATTTCTTCGTGACTGACCCATTTTTGGCGGTCGACCATCTCTTTTTCAATGAGGGGGAGCATGGCCAATCCTCCGCCGATGGTAAATGCGCCGATCCGGAAAAAGATCCAGAACATCTTCCATAGTTTGTCCAGTTTCATGCCGTTTTGCATCTTGAACCTGCTTTGCTCGTTAATGATTTTTCTAGTCTCTCCCGTATGCACGGTGATTATAGCTTGATTATAGTCTGATCGACGGATAATGGCAAGTTTGAAGAGGATTTTTTGAAAAAAGAGAATAATAAATCAGGCTTAGCAAAGGATTGGAGGAGGACTGCCGAATGGTATCGATTCCGGAGAATCTGATGAAAGACCAGTTCGCCATAAAGACCGTAGGGATCGAATTGATGGAAGCCCAAGCCGGAAAAGCCCGAGCCCGGTTGAAACTGGAGGAGAAACATCTCAACGGTTTGGGAATTGTACAGGGAGGGGCTGTTTTTACCCTGGCTGATTTCGCATTGGCCGCAGCGTCCAATTACGACGGGCCTGCGGTTTCGATTCATGCCAATATTTCGTATTTTAAAGCGGTATCTTCTGGCATTCTTTACGCCACCGCCACCGAGGAGTCCCGGACCACCCGGTTGGGAACGTATCTGATTCGGGTCACCAACGAAGCCGACGAATTATTGGCCCTGATGCAGGCAACGGTATATCGGAAATAAAGTTCGGTTGACAATGGGTTCACGGTGCACAGTGCACAGTTTACGTACAATTTTGGTAAAGGGTTCGGGGTCTCGGGTCTTAGGTTATGGGTATAGGAGGGAACGCAATCGCGTTCCTTATTTTTTTATAGTTCACAGTGCATGCTGCACAGTACAATTTTGATAAGGGGTTCGAGGATCTGGGTTCAGGGTTTTGGTGGGAACACGCAGCGTTCCTTCCATTACCTGGAGAACCCAGTACTTAGCACCTGGCACTCTGTATCCAGTGTCCGAAGCTTTCTGTCTTCGGTATTCCGTCTTCTGTACTCTGATTCCAAATTTCCAATTCAGTCATCCAGCCATATAGCTGTGCACTGTGAACTGTGTACTGTGCAATTCATATTAACATAATTTCCCCTGTTTTCCGGCAGAAAGCATTACCGCTGGCGAAACTTTTGGGGATTAAAAACGATATACATCGGTGTTACGAAAAAACAGAAGCGAGGGTAAATCGGTATGAAACGAAAAATCATGGTAATCCTCATCGCTATACTATCATTGGGAGCCGTTGGATACGCTTTTTGGCCCAAGGCCAATCCGATGGAAGACATTCAAGCCAAATATAATCTGGTCACCGTCCGGCCGATGGATCTCAGCCAAACGGTGGAGGCCACCGGCCAGGTCTATCCCCTGGAAAAAAAGGATATTTATTCGGATTATGAAGGGGTCATCGAAAAAGTTCATGCAAAGGCGGGGGACACGGTCAAAGCCGGCGACGTGTTGTTGACCATTGAGTCGTCGACGTTGCAGGAACAACTGGATCAGGCCAAGACTGAGTTGAAGCAGGCCGAGCTGAATCTGGACAAGGCCAAGGTACAACTGGGGACGGAGCTTGCTATCAACCGCGTCTCCACGGATAATGCATTACAGTTGGAAAACTATACCCATCAAATCGGTCTATACAAGGAACAAGTGAAAGAAGCCGAGCAAAAGCTCCAAGCCTTAATCGAAAAAAACGACGGGCTGGTGCAAGGGGATTCCTTGGTTATCCGTGCACCTTTTGATGGCCGGGTTGCCTGGATCAACGTGAAGGCCGGCGATAAAATCACGCCGGAAGTATTACTGGCAACGGTGATCAAGCCCGATGCCCTGGGTGTCGAAGCGAAGATCGATCAAAACGATATCGGGATGGTGGCCGTGGGACAGAAGGCAGTGGTTGTCGGGAAAGACTCTGAACAGACGGAAAATGCCGGTGTGGTGGAGGAGATTGGCGTTCAGGGCGAGTCCGACGGCGAAGTGGTTAATTTTCCGGTACGACTGAAAGTAGACGGGGCGTCCCAGGGACTTCAGCCGGGGATGTCGGTGGATATCACCATCGTCACTGCGGAACGTTCCGATGTCTTGGCCGTACCGGCTTCGGCCGTTACTGAAAAGGACGGGAAGTCCGTCGTCAATGTCCTGCGCAGGAATACCTTGGTCCCGGTAACCGTGGAACTTGGGTTGCAGGAAGGCAAATATTGGGAGGTCATTTCCGGATTGAAGTCCGGCGATCAGGTGGCCGTGGCGAAACCGGTGGCATTAACCCACGGAAAGAGCGGCCGGAATATGGGGCCCGGTATGGGACACATGGGGAGGTAGGATAAATGCTGGAAGTAACGGATTTGTGCAAGGTGTATCGTGACGGGGACCGGGAAATATGGGCGTTGGACCATGTTTCCCTGACCATTCGCGAAGGCGAAATGGTGGCCATCATGGGATCTTCCGGCTCGGGAAAGTCGACGCTCATGAATATTTTGGGCTGCCTCGACCAACCCACGTCCGGCTCTTATATTTTGAACGGACAGGAAGTTGCCCGCTTGTCTCAACAAGAACAGGCTACTTTGCGCAATCGGGAGTTGGGGTTCGTCTTCCAGTCTTTTAATTTGTTGCCACGGATGTCAGCCTTACAAAATGTGGAGCTGCCGCTGGTCTATGCAGGAGTATCTGTGGAAAAGCGGCGTAAGTTAGCTGAAGAAGCGTTGATCAAAGTCGGCTTGGGCCAGCGGATGGGGCATAAACCGAAGGAGTTGTCGGGAGGACAGCAGCAAAGGGTGGCCATTGCCCGGGCATTGGTCAATAAACCAAAATTAATTCTGGCGGATGAACCTACCGGGAATTTGGATTCCCATGCCAGCATCGAGATAATGGCTTTATTCCAAGAACTGCATGCCAGCGGCATGACGGTGGTCATGGTAACCCATGAGCCGGATATTGCTGAATATACGGAGCGGATCGTGACCTTTCGCGACGGGAAGATCATTTCGGTTACTCCGATAGCGCAAAAGAAAATCGGCCGGGAGGTCGCAGCATCATGAGATGGACTGAAAATGCCGTAATGGCTCTAAAAAATTTGAAAAGCAATAAAGTCCGTTCTTTTTTGACCATGTTGGGGATCATCATCGGGGTCGGAGCGGTGATTGCCATGGTGTCTTTAGGGGACGGAGCCAAGCAACAAATCACCGATAAAATCTCGGAAATCGGCTCCAACCTGATAACCGTCTCTCCGGGACGGAATGCCGGCAAGCAGTTTAACAATCATCTTGTGGAACTGTTGGAGGATGAGTTGGACTATGTAGCCGGGATAGCCCCGGCTATCCGGGGAAGCAAGACGGTGGAAGCCCGGGGAAACAGCACAGAGACGACGATCCTCGGAATTACGCCGGATTACGGCACCGTTCGAAATTATAAGGCTGCTTTCGGCAGTTTTGTGAGGGATTCGGACGTGAGCAGTCGGCGGAAAGTGGCGGTTATTGGCTCTTATCTGGCGGAGGAGTTGTTCCCGGGGGTCAATCCCATCGGGGAGGAGATCCGGATTGGCGGCGTCCGGTTGGAGGTTATCGGGGTCCTGGAATCCAAAGGCCAAAGCGGTTTCGGCAACGGGGACAATCTTGTGTTTGTCCCGTTAACCACCGCACAGGAACGGATTTTTGGAAGCAATCGCCTGAGCGAGATCAATATTCAGGCGGCCGATGCCGGTTATGTTAATGCCGTGGCCGCCCAGGTCGAGCAGAAGATGATGGCGGAATTTGAAGATGACGATAAGTATAATGTCAATAATATGGCTGAAATGCTTGAAACTGCCGAGGATATGACCGGGATAATGACACTTCTGTTGGCGGGCATTGCCGGAATATCGCTTTTGGTTGGCGGGATTGGTATCATGAATATTATGTTGGTTTCGGTGACCGAACGGATCCGGGAGATTGGGATCCGGAAAGCCATCGGGGCCCAATCCCGAGAGATTTTAATGCTCTTCCTCATCGAAGCGGTGACTTTAAGTCTCATCGGTGGATTGGCCGGAATCTTTTCCGGTGGCGGACTGGCAGTGATTATCGGGAAATTCATCGGTTGGAATGTTCAGGTATCGATGGGCGCGGTGTTGATCGCCTTTTTCTTCTCAGTGGCCGTCGGCCTGTTCTTCGGAGTTTATCCGGCATACAAGGCCAGCAATCTCAACCCGATCGAAGCCTTGCGAAATGAGTAATACGGTCGCTTTTGCAAATGGTTATTGCTAAAGTGGCTTTAAAACACTAAGATATAGGTGTTGGTACTGGTATTGGGTACTGGGTTCCAGGTTCTGGGACTCGGTTTTAAGAAGGAGTCCGTAGTCAGTAGCACGCTGTGTGAGATCTCTGATTACGTTATAAATTCTAGTGTGCGGCCATGGGCTGGGAGTCAGTCCATGGCCTGCATTTGTGAAGGAGTGGGAAAGTGGAGGTTCGGATTGAAAAAGCGGTGTTACATATTCTCGATACGTCGGTGGGAATGCCGGTATTGTCTGAAAAAGAGTTGGACGTGCATGGAGAAACAGAGACGTTTTTAGAGAAACACCTGACGAAAGTGATGGAAGACGACAGCGTCCGGACGGCTTATTTTTATGAAGGTGAAAATCAGGTGCGCGAATATTGCCGTCGGATCGCCGCCGGGGAAGATTTTTTGGCCGTCAGTACCAATCTGGCCGCCGGACTTTATCAGATCATGCAAAGCCATGCGGAAATTCCGCCTGCGGATCTGCTTTGCTGCTTGTTTGAAGCCGATGAAAAGAAATATTATGGCGTTTTAAAACTCAATTATAAGTCCAATTTCATCCATTATGTGCAGGTGGAAGAGGATGTAAATGCTGTGATGCTGATCCGGCAGCGGACTGTGCTGCCTTCCGAGTCCCAACGGATTGAGGAAGCGTTCGTCGTCAATTTGGAAGATTTCAGCGTGAGACTGATTGAGAAAGAGTATGAAATTGACGGCGAAAAACAGTTTTATTTATCGAAACTCTTTTTACAATGCCATTTCGATCTGTCCGCCCGGGAGAAGGCCCGGCTTATTGATAAAACTGCCCAAAAAGTGGCTAAGAAATACTGCGGCGATCCGGTGGCGCCGCTTGCCAGGCTGAAAAAGGCGGTGACGGAAGCGATGGACGGGGAAGGCTCCGTTAATCTGGAACGGGTAGCCCAAGCGGTTTTTTATGATGACCCTTCGGCCAGAAGGGAATATCTGGAGGAGATCCGCAGTGCCGGGCTGGAGCAGCCTGAAGTGAAGCTTTCCGAGAAGATTGCCAACAGAAAATTCCGCCATTATAAAATTCAGACGGATACCGGTATTGAAATCGAATTTCCGGCGGACTATTTTAATGACCGAGATAAGCTGGAGTTTGTCAATAATGTAGACGGGACCATCTCCATTGTCATCAAAAATGTGGGGAAAATTATTAACAAATAGTAACAAGGGGCAAACAGAAAGGAATTTTTGGAAAAACAGCGAATATTCCTTCGAATTTTATAATGTGGAAAGGATTTTCAAATGCCGAAACGTACCGATATTCGAAAAGTGATGATCATCGGATCCGGTCCGATCGTTATCGGACAAGCCTGTGAGTTTGATTACTCCGGAACGCAAGCATGTAAAGCCCTAAGACAACTGGGTTATGAAGTGGTGCTGGTTAACTCCAATCCGGCGACGATCATGACCGATCCGGGCATGGCGGATGTGACATATATTGAACCGTTGAATGTGAAACGGCTGACCGAGATTATCGCCAAAGAGCGGCCCGATGCATTACTGCCGAACCTTGGCGGGCAATCGGCCCTCAATCTTTGTTCGGAGCTTGCCAAAGCCGGGGTGCTGGATACTTACGGCGTGAAAGTCATCGGCGTGCAGTTGGATGCCATTGAACGGGGTGAAGACCGGATCGCTTTTAAAGAGACGATGAACCGGTTGGGCGTGCCGATTCCCAAGAGCGAGCCGGCGTATTCGGTGGAGGAGGCGGAAAAGATTGCGGCTGAACTGGGCTATCCGGTGGTGATCCGTCCGGCGTATACCCTGGGTGGAACCGGTGGCGGTTTGGTCTATAATGTAGAAGAGTTGCGGGTTGTGGCCAGCCGGGGAATTGCCGCCAGTATGGTGGGGCAAATCCTGGTAGAAGAGTCGGTGCTGGGCTGGGAAGAGTTGGAGCTGGAAGTGGTCCGGGACGCCAAAAATCAGATGATTACCGTCTGTTTTATCGAGAATGTGGACCCCATGGGCGTACACACGGGGGATTCGTTCTGCGTTGCCCCGATGTTGACCGTTAGCCCTTCCGTGCAACAACGTTTACAGAAATACGCATATGCTATCGTTGAAGCGATCCAGGTAATCGGCGGGACCAATGTCCAGTTCGCCTACGACCCCAAGACCGACCGGATCGTGGTCATTGAGATCAATCCGCGGACTTCCCGTTCGTCGGCGTTGGCATCCAAGGCTACCGGGTTCCCCATTGCCATGGTTTCCGCGCTGCTGGCGGCCGGGTTGACCTTGGACGAAATCCCCTATTGGAGGGACGCTTCTCTCGACAAATATACGCCTTCCGGGGATTATGTGGTCGTTAAGTTTGCCCGGTGGGCGTTTGAGAAATTCAAGGGATCCATCGACAAGCTGGGCACGCAGATGCGGGCTGTCGGTGAGGTCATGAGTATCGGCAAAAACTTTAAAGAAGCCCTTCAAAAAGCTATTCGTTCCTTGGAGATCGGCCGTTACGGATTGGGATTTGCCAAGGATTTCAACAAGCGTTCCCTGGCGGAGTTGTTGGAAATGCTGAGGGAACCCTCCAGCGAACGCTACTTTATCATGTACGAGGCCTTACGTAAAGGCGCGACCGTGGAACAGTTGCATGAAATAACCCATGTGCACCGCTGGTTTATCGCGCAAATCCAAGAATTGGTCCAACTGGAGGAGGCTCTCTTGAAATACAAAGGGAGCCGGTTGCCTGATGAATTATTTCGCCAGGCCAAACTGGACGGGTTTTCCGATCGTTACCTGGCCAAGATTTTAGACCAGTCGGAGACGGAAATCCGCCAGCAACGCTTAGCGCTGGGAATTCGGGAAACGTGGGATGCGATCCCGGTGAGCGGGGTCGACAAGCCCTCCTATTATTACTATTCCACCTATAATGGGAATAAGCCGGACCAGAGCGTCACCAGCAACCGGCGGAAAGTGATGATTCTCGGCGGTGGCCCCAACCGGATCGGCCAGGGAATCGAATTTGACTATTGTTGTGTGCATGCGGCTTTTGCGTTGCGGGATCTGGGGTTCGAGACCATTATGGTCAATTGCAACCCGGAAACGGTTTCGACGGATTATGACACCTCTGACAAATTGTATTTTGAACCCTTGACGTTGGAGGAAGTTCTCAGTATCTATGAGAAGGAACAGCCGGACGGGGTCATTGTCCAATTCGGCGGGCAAACGCCGTTAAATCTGTCCGGAGAATTGGCCCGGGCCGGGGTGCGGATCTTGGGGACTTCTTCGGAGACCATCGATCTGGCGGAGGATCGGGATCGGTTCCGGGCGATGATGGATAAGTTAAACATTCCGATGCCGGAATCGGGCATGGCCAGTACGGTGGAAGTGGCCTTGGAGGTTGCCAATCGCATCGGATACCCGGTGATGGTCCGGCCTTCGTATGTGTTGGGCGGCCGGGGCATGGAAGTGGTTTATGATGATGAGCAGTTACGGCTGTATATGGCAGCTGCTGTGGATGTGACACCGGAACGGCCGATACTTATCGATAAATTCCTGGATAATGCGATTGAGGCTGAAGCAGATGCCATTGCCGATGAAACCGGCGCCTTCGTTCCGGCGGTGATGGAACATATTGAATTGGCCGGTATTCATTCCGGCGATTCGGCTTGTGTGATTCCACCGGTAAGCATTCCGGAGCGACATATCGAGACCATTTGCGAGTATACCCGGAAAATTGCCCGTGAACTTCAAGTGGTCGGATTGATGAATATCCAATATGCCATTGCCGGGGATCGGGTATATGTGCTGGAAGCCAATCCGCGGGCTTCGCGGACGGTGCCTTTGGTTTCGAAGATCGCCAATATTTCCATGGCCCGGATCGCCACCCAATTGATGATGGGCGGCCAGAAGGTGAAAGATTTGGCCATGGAACGGAGGACCATTCCGTATTATGGAGTGAAAGAAGCCGTATTTCCCTTTAATATGCTGCCGGAAGTCGACCCGGTCCTGGGGCCGGAGATGCGGTCCACCGGCGAGGTCCTCGGCTTGGCGGACTCCTTCGGGTTGGCTTTCTTCAAAGCGGAGGAGGCCACCCAGGTTTCGTTGCCGGATCACGGCACGGTTTTAATCAGTGTGGCGGAGAAAAGTCCGGCTGTATTGGAGATTGCCCGGGAACTGGTGGCCTTGGGCTTTACGCTGAAGGCGACCGCCGGAACCCATCAGTATTTGGCCGGAGCCGGGATTCCTTCGGAATTGGTCCGCAAGCTGAATGAAGGCCGTCCGAACATTGTGGACGAAATTATGAATCAACGGATTCAACTGGTGATTAATACGCCTATCGGAAAACGGAGCCAGACGGACGACTCGTATATCCGGAAAACGGCGATTAAATATAAAATCCCCTATATAACCACTTTAGCGGCTGCTTTGGCCAGTGTGAAAGGGATTGCGGCGTATCGCGACGCCAAACGGGGAGAGGCAAAGGTCAAATCCCTCCAGGAATACCATCGGGATATAAAGATGTGATTTGGGATAATTCAATTTTGTGACGGCATGGAATACTCTATAGCTAGAAAGGTAGCAAGGGGGGGTATTCTTGATGCCGGATATCGTCTATTCCACCGGTCCCATTGAACGTGAGAACGGTGTGGATGAACTCCGTCTGAAAGCATTGAACAACTCTGCGGCGACGGCGGAGGTTTTTGTAACCATATACAATTTGAACGGAACCAAGGAGGTCTATTACAACGACAACTTTACCTTGGATCCGTTTTCTTCCAATTACGTGTTTGTGGATATCCCGGAAGTAGCCCAATTTGAGGTGGAATTTACCGTCACCAATCCGGAAGTATTGGTGGCGGTCTTTGCCGCCAATGCGGAGACGGATACGTTTAGTGCAGCCAATTCCGTCCGCCATGGCGAGATGGTGAATATATCGGCAGGTGTATAGCAAAAAGGAGGCGCAAGGCCTCCTTTTTCGATGAACATCTTGAGCTTCGTAACAGATTCAGTAATAATAAGAATATCTGGAATATTATTTCTTCCTTTTCAAAGGTGATACGATGGACAAAGCCACATTCCTCGAGAATCTAAGGAGCAAGGTGATTCAGAAATACTTCAAGTGCCGGATGAGGAATACCTGCAGAAATGTGGTCTTCGGATCGGGAGATCCCGATGCGAAGTTGATGATCATCGGTGAAGGCCCGGGCGAACAGGAAGATATTCAAGGGCTTCCGTTGGTGGGGCCTGCCGGCCAGAAGCTGGATAAGGCCCTTGAAAAGTTGGGAATTAATCGGGCGGAATTATATTTAACCAATATCGTTTTGTGCCGGACCGATGTGTATAACCGGACGCCGGTGCCTGAAGAATGGAATAACTGCCGGCCCAGGCTGGACATGCAGATCCAGATCATTAAGCCCAAAGTCATCCTGGCACTGGGCTCCGCTTCATGCCGCTGCCTCATCAGCGAAGATTTCAGGATCACCAGGGGAAGGGGCAGGATTCATCAATATCTTGGAATACCGGTGGTCCCAACGTATCATCCGTCTTACTTCCTGCACCAAGAAGGTTTTATCCGGCAGAGCCTGAAACCCGGTACAAGCGCTTATGCGGACGCTGTAGCAAAACTGAAGAAGAGCATGGAAGATTTCCTGGCGGACATCAAAACCGCCTATGACATGGCTGTATCCTGATCCTTCAGTCTTTCCATCGCAACGATGCTTGGCAGATATATTGAAAGAAACGTTTGGTGTTATGATCCCGAAGACTGAGGATGTACACGTAGCGGTCGGGCGCAATCCACAAGGCGTTTGCATTGCCGCTGAATATTATTACAGACAAAGATATTAAAGGGAAGAGACATGAATTTTACGACAGCATTATTGGACTGGTATCGTCGGCAGGCGAGAAAACTGCCGTGGAGAGAGACGAAAGATCCTTATGCGATTTGGGTATCCGAAGTGATGCTTCAGCAGACGCAGGTCGACACGGTTATCCCTTATTATCAACGGTTTATGGAACGGTTTCCTTCGCTGCAGGCCTTGGCGGAGGCCGATGAAGCCGAGGTGTTGAAATATTGGGAGGGCTTGGGTTATTACCGGCGTGCCCGCCTTCTGCTTCAAGGGGTTCGGGAAGTTCAAGCCAAGTACGGCGGGAACATTCCAAGCAAACCGCAATTATTGAAGGCGTTGCCGGGGGTCGGTGACTATATGGCCGGTTCCATTGCCAGCATTGCCTTTAACCTGCCGGTTGCCGCGGTGGATGGCAATGTCAGCCGCGTGATCAGCCGGATCCTGGCCATTGAGGACGATCCGTCCCGGGCTCCGGTACGCCGCCGTATTACGGCATGGGTCCAGGAGCGGTTCCCCCAAAGGGAAGCCGGCGATTATACCCAGGCTTTGATGGAATTGGGTGCTTTGGTGTGTACTCCGAAACGGCCCCGTTGTTCGGATTGCCCGGTGCTGCCGTTTTGCAAGGCTTCCGGGAACGATCCTGAACAGTATCCGGTGAAGCGGAAGAAAGCGGAGGTTCCGGAAGAACGGCGTATCGTTTTAATGATCACCTGGAACGGACGGCGTTTGCTGGTACAACGGCCGAATACGGGGTTGATGGCGGGTTTCTGGGAATATCCCCATATTGAGGCGGCTGCCGGAGATGACGCCCAGCGTTTGGCGGAAGAGTGGGCTGAACGGAATTTGGGAGAACGCCTGAATTTCAGGTTTTTAAGAAAGATGACCCATGTTTATTCCCATTTACGTTGGAACTTAGAGATTTATCAGGCGGTCCGGGAGGAAACGGGGGACTGCCCGGCGACGATAGGCCGTTGGTTTTCCCCGGAGGAAGAAGCCCGGTTGTCGCGGGTGGCTTTTGTGAGAAAATTATCCCGGCAGAATCCTTGATTTATGCCGGATCCGGTCGATTCGGATAGATAAGCGCCGAGAAATACGGAATAATAAAGAAGGTAATCATGGCGGCAAAGAAGAATAAGAGGTTTTGTATTGAATACATGAAAGGGGTGTTAAACATATGCTCCTGGAAGGGAAAACCATTTTAATCACCGGAGTGCGCAACAAATGGAGCATTGCATGGGGAATAGCCGAAGCAGCAGCTAAGTTCGGCGCCAATTTGATATTTACCAGTCAGACTGCCAGAGAATGCGAAGAAACCCGGCGCCTGGTGTCGTCCATTGGCGATTATGAGGTGTATGAGCTGGATGTTTCGTCGGACGAAGCTATCGAAAAGCTGTTTGAGACGTTGAAACAACGTTCCGTCCGGCTTGACGGTGTAGTTCATGCCATTGCCGGGGCCAAAGCCGGCGATCTTCATGCGGATTTCTTATATACTTCCCGGGAAGGTTTTGCATCGGCAATGGATATCAGCGTATATTCCCTGGTGGCGCTGTGCCGTGCCGCCTTACCCTTAATGAATGAGGGAGGAAGCATCATTACGCTGTCTTACTTGGGATCCGAGCGGGTGGTACCGGGTTATAACGTGATGGGGGTTGCCAAAGCCGCGTTGGAAGCCAGCGTCCGTTATTTGGCCCATGACATGGGGCCCAAAGGGGTTCGTGTGAATGCCATCTCAGCCGGGCCGATAAAAACTGCAGCAGCCCGGGGAATTCAGAATTTCAGCAGCTTGTTGAATATGATCAGCGAAAAGGCGCCGCTGCGCCGAGGTGTTACCGCAGCCGACATCGGGAATACCGGAGTATTTCTCCTTAGTGACCTGGCCGGCGGAATCACCGGCGAAGTGCTCTATGTTGACAGCGGATTCAATATCATGGCGATATAATCCCGGCTAAATCGTTCGTTTTTACCGATACCCTCCTGTCGGCCGGAGAATATGATGGGTTACCGGATGTATAATTCTGTGACATCCGGTGTCCGTAAAACGGCCAAAGGAGGGATTTTTTTGTCACGGAAGCGATACGAGCAGAGGGATCAAGGGTATCATCTGCATCTCTTTCAAAATCTGACGACGATTGACGATGGCCATCTGCATGCCATGTTCAATGTGACTTCGGTGGAACCGGACACCCGAAAACACCGGCATCGTTATGAAGGCCGGACCACTGTTAACCGGGGACATGATCACCGCTATCGGGGACGGACCGGGGAGCCGATTCAGTCGGGATCCGGTCACTATCACCGGTATAACGGAGAAACGTCCCGGGACGAAGGGCATGACCACGACTATCGGGGAACCACCAGTGTCTGGAGACCCCGAAGTAACAGGGAATGGATGTAATCGGGTATCGAGTATCAAGTATCAGATCCTAGGTACTGGGTGCTGGGTACCGGATACCGGGTTAGGAGGGAACGCGAAGGCGTTCCTGATTTTATTTATGATGTATGTCAAATAACTCATTCTATTCCGTCAACTTACAGTGTACAATAGAAGAGCGGTATGGTAATCCATGGGTTTTGCGGGGTAGCCGGATGAGAAAAGTGCAGTGTATATGGTTTATCTTGGGTTTAATTATGGTGACGGGCTGGGCGGCAATCTCTCCAACGTTCTCGGACAAAGTGATTGAAGAAGAGATCTCCGTGGTACGTTTGGCGGCGGTTGGGGACGTGATCATGCATTTGCCCGTTGTTCGTTCGGGATATCGGTCGGAGACGGACGGTTATGATTTTCGGCCTTGTTTTGAAGAGGTCAGGGAGTATTTATCCGATGCCGATATTGCCGTGGCTGTCTTGGAAAGCCCGTTGGCGGAGATAAAAGACCGCAAATTTACAGGCTATCCGCTTTTTAAAGCTCCTCCGGCTATAGCCGATGCTTTACAATGGGCAGGTATCGACCTGGTGTTTACAGCCCACAACCATTCTCTGGATCAGGGGGCTGCCGGAGTCCGGCATACATTAACCTATCTTGACCGGATAGGCCTGGCGCATACCGGAAGTCGTTTGCGGTCCGAGGATCCGGACTATGCAATATTCGATATCAACGGGATTCGACTTGGTTTTTTATCGTATACCACTTCAACCAATGGCATTCCACTGCCGGCGAATGCCCCGTATTTGGTGAATGTATTGGATTTTAAAACGTTACCGATGACCGTTGCCAAGTTGAAGGAGCTGGAGGCGGACGTAATTATCACTGCTTTGCATGACGGAGTGGAGTATCAACGTTGGCCGTCCCGTGAACAGCGAACCGTGGTCCAGAAACTGTTGGAGGCGGGGGTAGATATCGTTTTAGGCAGTCATGTCCATGTGATCCAGCCCTTTGAGTATCAGACCGTTGTCAATAAGGACGGCTCTTCCCGGGAATGCTTTGTCGCCTATTCTTTGGGCAATTTTCTGTCCAATCAGCAATGGCGATACAGTGACTGCGGCTTAATGTTGACGCTGGAGATAGAAAAAAGTTCGAAACGGCCCGGTGTGACTGTGCGTTTGGACAATTATCAACCGGTATGGGTCCATCGTTATCCTACACAGGGCCGGTACATTTACCGGCTTAAATTGGTCAAGGGCCCGGTGTGCGACGATCCGGACCCCCGTTTAGACAGTACAGCCAGAAAACGTATGGAAGAGGTTTGGAAAGAGATGGAAGATCTTCTGGCTCGATGGAGGAAAGACAGGGAAAAGGATGCCGGGTATTAGGTACTGGATGCTGAGTACTGGGTTTAGGTGAGGAACGTTCTACGTTCCTTTCATAATTCATAAAGAACAAAGGAACGCAAACGCGTTCCTTCCAATATCCATAACCCGGGCCGGAACCCAGTATCTGTACCCTGTGAACTGTGCACTGTGAACCAGGACCATTATTGTATTTGCTTCGCCGATATGATGACCACCGGTTCGATGGGGACGTCATTGTGATAACCGACGCTGCCGGTTTCCACTTTTTCGATCCGGGCGACCACATCCATCCCTTCGACAACCCGGCCGAATACGCAATATCCGTAGCCGTCGGGGGATTTGGTCCGGTGATCCAGGTGGGGATTGTCCACGGTATTGATAAAGAATTGAGAGGTAGCGCTGTCAACGACCATCGTACGGGCCATGGCAATGGTTCCTTTGGTATTTTTTAAGCCGTTGTCAGCTTCGTTTTTAATCGGGGCCTCCGTGGGTTTTTGCTCCATGTCGGCGGTGAAGCCGCCGCCCTGGATCATGAATCCGGGAATGACCCGATGGAAGATGGTACCGTCATAAAATCCGGATTCGACGTATTTCAGGAAATTGGCGACGGTAAGCGGCGCTTTATCGGGATAAAGTTCCAGGGTGATGCTGCCGAACGTCGTTTCCAAAACCACCCGGGGCGCCGGGCCGGTTGTTTCCTGCGGCGTATCTGTATCCATGGAAATGTCCTCCTTGGGTTGGTCTGAGGTTTTGTTGAGTATCAGCAAGACAGAGCCGGCGATGATGATGGCAAGGATAATGCATAACGAGATTAAAAAGGCTTTGTTCTGAAAGAGGTTTGAATTCATGGTATCACTCCAATGCGGTTGTTATACCGAAAATTTGGAATAAAATCACCGGATGTACTCTTTTACGTTAACAAAAAAAGCCGGGGGCGTCAAGTTCGGCCCGTCATCTGCCGGGCCATTTCTGTGTTAAAATAGGTGGGTGGACCTATTGGGCAGGGGGGTGAGGTTATGCTGGAAGAAGCGGTACGGGTATTGCAAAAATATTTTGGATATCCGAGTTTTCGGGAAGGACAAGCTAAGATTATCGCCAGTATTCTTGAGAAGAACGATACCTTTGCCATCATGCCGACGGGTGCTGGGAAATCTCTCTGTTATCAAATTCCCGCCCTCCTTTTTCCCGGCACGACGCTGGTGATCTCGCCGTTGATATCGTTGATGAAAGATCAGGTGGATGCATTAAAGGATGTGGGGATTTCCGCATCCTTCATCAACAGCTCCCTTACTCAACGGGAACTGAATATGCGTCTGGAAGAAGCCAAAACCGGCCAATACCGGGTATTATATGTGGCTCCGGAACGGTTGGATTCCGAGGACTTTCTGGCATTGGCGGGCCAAATGACCATCGGTTTGGTGGCGATTGACGAAGCCCATTGTGTATCCCAGTGGGGTCATGACTTTCGTCGCAGTTACCGGTTGATTCCCAAGTTCGTCCGAAGACTGCCGGAACGTCCGGTGATGGCTGCCTTTACGGCAACCGCTACCGAAGAAGTCAAAGCCGATGTCATCAAACTGTTGGATTTGAAGGATCCTCATATTTATGTTACCGGATTTGACCGTCCCAATCTCCATTTCAGGGTATTGCGCAATCAAAATAAAGAACGTTTTCTTTTGGAATATTTGGAGGCCCATCCCGGAGATTCG